>JBMNTN010000018.1:0-36068 GCA_050945755.1 Bacillota bacterium
CAATATTAATTACCTTTTCCAGGTGCTCAATCCCCTTAATTTCCTGGTGATAACCCGGCATGATTCTCGCCCTGTTTAATTTTTGAGCCAAAGCCGGAAAGATAATTTCGTTTACCAGCGTACTTTTCCCGGAACCCGATACCCCGGTAACACAAGTAAATGTGCCCAGTGGAATGCCCACATCGATTTTTTTCAGATTATGCTCCGCCGCACCCAAAACTTCCAGCCATTTACCGTTAGGCTGCCGGCGCCGGTCAGGTAAAGGAATGCTTTTTCGTCCGCTGAGATATTGTCCGGTAATGGATTTTTCATTATCTTTAACTTCTTCAAGTGTCCCTGCCGCCACTACCCGGCCCCCGTGCTCTCCGGCCCCGGGACCGATATCAATAATATAATCAGACTCCACCATTGTTTCTTCATCATGCTCCACCACCAGCACCGTGTTTCCCAGATCCCGCAGCTTTTTCAATGTTTCAATCAGGCGGGTATTGTCCCGCTGGTGTAAGCCGATGCTGGGCTCGTCCAAAATATAGAGAACACCCATCAAACTGGAGCCGATCTGAGTAGCCAACCGAATACGTTGGGCTTCCCCACCGGACAGAGTTCCCGCCGGCCGGTGCAAAGTTAAATAATCCAACCCCACATTATCCAAAAAGCTTAGCCTTTCCGAGATTTCTTTTAAAATCTGCTTGCCAATCATCTGCTGCCGGTCGGTCAGCTTTAAGCTGGAAAAGAAATCCCGAGCCTCCCGAATGGAAAAGGTACTGATATCATAGATATTTTTCCCTCCCACCAGAACTGAAAGGCTTTCCGGGCGCAGCCGCGCTCCCTGGCAATCGGAGCAGGGCTTTACCGACATATAGCGGCTGATCTCCTCTCGAATATACTCAGAATTTGTTTCTTTATAGCGGCGTTCAAAATTATTAATAATCCCTTCCCAGGCCACACGATAAACATTTCGTCCCCGTTCCGGGTGATCATATTCAACTCTTATTTTTTCTCCCCGCGTACCATACAAAACCGCATCAAGAGCTTCCGGAGGCAGTTCCTTAATGGGCACATCAAGGCTAAAATTCATATGCTTGGCCAATGCTTCAATAAATCGATAATACCAACCCTGAGAATTACTGCTCCACCGGGCTACTGCCCCTTCACTTATTGATAAATTCTTATTAGCAATGATTAGTTCCGGATCTATTTTCATGGTATAGCCCAACCCGTCGCATGCCGGGCAAGCCCCATAAGGATTATTAAAGGAAAACATGCGGGGGGTGATTTCCTCCAGGCTGATACCACAGTCTACGCAGGCAAAATTCTGGCTAAAAATCATTTCTTCCCCGCCGACAATATCAACGGCCACAATTCCGTTTCCCATACCCAGAGCTAATTCCAATGAATCAGCCAATCGTTTTTCAATCTCCGGTTTGAGAATAATTCTGTCCACAATTATCTCGATGGTATGCTTCTTGTTCTTTTCCAAGTGAAACCGGTCCTGCAGATCATGAATCTCGCCATCCACCCGCACCCGGACATAGCCGGCTTTGCGCGCATCTTCAAATATTTTCAGGTGTTCTCCCTTGCGTCCCCGCACCAAGGGCGCCAAAATCTGCAGCCTGGTCCCTTCACCATATGAAAGGAGGATATCCACCATCTGGTCTACCGTCTGCTGGGCAATGAGCCGGCCGCATTTTGGACAGTGGGGTTCCCCAATCCGGGCAAATAATAGACGCAAATAATCATAGATTTCCGTCACCGTGCCCACAGTAGAACGGGGATTACGGCTGGTCGTCTTCTGATCGATAGAAATCGCAGGTGACAATCCTTCAATATAATCCACATCCGGCTTGTCCATTTGACCTAAAAATTGCCGGGCATATGAAGAGAGCGACTCTACATAGCGTCGCTGTCCTTCCGCATAAATAGTATCAAAGGCAAGGGACGACTTTCCCGAACCACTAAGCCCGGTAATTACCACCAGTTTATCCCGGGGAATCTCCACGTCAATATTTTTTAAATTGTGTTCACGAGCACCTTTTACGATGATTTTATCTTTGGACATGTAAATCTCCTTCTAAAATTAAGGTTGTTTCTTTACCGGGCCTTTTTCCGCCCTTAATTCAATCAAGGCATCTCTTAAGTGAGCCGCCCGTTCAAATTCCAGGTGCCGGGCAGCTTCCCGCATTTCCTTTTCCAATGAACGGATCATTTTTTCTCTTTCCTTGCGGGAGAGTTTTTTCCCTTCTCCCTCTTTGCTGTATACCGCCGAGGTTTCTGCCACCTCTGTAGCGGCAATTAACTCTCGGATTCCCTTTTTAATCGATTGAGGTTTTATATTGTGCACTTTATTGAAATTAAGCTGGAGCAAGCGCCTACGGTTAGTTTCCTCTATTGCCTTCTGCATCGACTCAGTGATGTTATCGGCATACATGATAACCAGTCCTTCCACATTACGCGCCGCCCGCCCAATCGTTTGAATCAAGGAACGCTCCGAACGCAAAAACCCTTCCTTATCAGCATCAAGAATTGCTACCAACGAAACTTCTGGCAGGTCCAATCCTTCCCGCAGCAAATTAATTCCTACCAGCACATGGAACTCACCTAAGCGCAATTCCCGGATGATTTCCATCCGCTCCAGCGTCTTTATCTCCGAGTGCAGGTAGCGTACCTTGATGCCCACTCCCCGCAGGTAATCGGTCAAATCTTCTGCCATCTGTTTTGTCAGAGTGGTAACCAAAACCCGCTGGTCCTTTTCCACCCGACGGCGAATCTCCTCAATCAAGTCGTCAATCTGTCCTTTGACGGGGCGGACAAAAATTTCCGGATCCAACAACCCGGTAGGCCGGATGATCTGTTCGACGATTTTTTTACTGTGCTCCAGCTCATAAGGCCCGGGTGTGGCGGAAACATAAATAGTCTGAGAAATTTTCTCCTCAAACTCATGAAACATGAGGGGCCTATTGTCCAGAGCAGAAGGCAGACGAAACCCGTGTTCAATCAAAGACTGCTTGCGGGATCTGTCTCCTTCGTACATCCCCCGAATTTGGGGAATTGTCACATGGGACTCATCGATCACCAGGAGAAAATCATCAGGAAAATAATCCAGAAGGCAGTAAGGTGCTTCTCCTGGCGCCCGGCCGGTAAGATGTCGGGAATAGTTTTCGATTCCCTGGCAGTACCCCATTTCCTGCATCATTTCCAAGTCAAAATTAGTGCGCTGTTCCAAGCGCTGGGCTTCCAATAGTTTGTTTTCCCCGCGCAGTTCCTTAAGCCTTTTCTCCAATTCTTCTTCAATTGTTTGCAGGGCAATTTTCATTTTTTCTGCGCCGGTCACATAGTGACTGGCGGGAAAAACAGATACGTGCCTACGGGTACCGAGAATCTCCCCGGTCAATGTATCAATTTCGGCAATTCGTTCAATCTCATCACCAAAAAGCTCTACCCGAACTGCCTGCTCCCCAGTGTTAGCCGGGAAGATTTCCACCACGTCTCCCCGCACCCGGAAAGTCCCTCGGTGAAAGTCCATCTCATTCCGGTTGTACTGAATTTCCACTAACCGGCGTAAAATTTGCTCCCGTCCTATTTCCTGTCCTACCCGCAGACTGAGACACATGTCACGGTATTCTTCTGGAGACCCTAAACCGTATATCGCTGAAACACTGGCAACAATAATCACATCCTGCCGTTCAAAGAGGGCAGCGGTAGCCGAGTGACGTAATTTTTCAATCTCATCATTAATCGAAGCGTCTTTTTCAATATAGGTGTCCGTCCGGGCAATGTATGCTTCCGGCTGATAATAATCGTAATAACTGACAAAATACTCCACCGCATTGTCGGGGAAAAACTCCCTAAACTCCCCGTATAGCTGTGCGGCCAGTGTTTTATTATGGGCAATCACCAATGTGGGGCGATTCACTTTTTCAATCACATTTGCAACCGTAAATGTCTTCCCTGAGCCGGTTACCCCTAAAAGCACCTGATGCCGCTGGCCGGAGGTAATCCCATCTATCAGGGCTTTAATTGCTTTTGGCTGGTCACCCTTAGGCCGGTATTCCGATTTTAACTTAAATTCACCCATCACCCTCACCTGCTCCCAAATTTACTTATCCTATTATTATACCATTAATACGGCTAAATAATAAGACCACACTATCTGTTTTTCAGAATCAAGCAAGAAACTTGGCTTTTGCCAAGTTTTGCTTAATACGTTATTTCATGTCTGCCTCCAGAAGCAGTATCTTATTAAAAATCTTGGTTCTAATTTTATTGATCGCTTCAAAATCCATCGCCTTAATATAAAAACCTTCCAGTTCATCATGGAGTTTTTTGGCCTGGGCAAGGTTTTTTACCGCTTCACCGGTCAGATACTGGAATTTATTTTCCATCTCGGCCAGTTTATCAGCCTTTTTATTGACCTCTTCCAGGTCCAGACAGCCCAGCATATCAATAACTTTGTCCCCTGGACGGTGGGGATCAATCTCGTGGGGCGGGGTTCCATCAATGACAGCTACACCTAGAATAGGAATTACCAGCATGTCAATACTGTCCGGATCAAGGGAACAATGATAGACATCAATATTCAACCCTCTGTCAATCGCTGCCTGCATCACTTTTTTTGTCAGTGTGGACTTTCCCGTGCCCGGACGCCCTTTAATAATATATCTGGCCTGACAATCCCCGGTAATATTATCAATATAGTTCATCATCCCTTTAGGAGTAATGGCACTGGCAAAAAGGTGGCGCACTACCGGCTTATTATCCTGGAAAATCTCCTCCACCAACTCTTCCGCCACCCTGTCAGCCATTTTTGTATCCAGGGCGGCACTGTTAATTGCCTCCCAATCATCATGTACCCCTTTAGCGGCCTTTAAATAGGTATATGCTGTAGAAAAGCAATTGCTGATCCGATCAGCCAAATCCTTTATCTCTTCCCCCTGGGCTTGGAGAACTTCCTCTTTCCAACAATCACCTAAGTTGACAATTTGATCTACTACCCCGGGATACCTGGGATCAACAATATGAGGGGCAGTCCCGTCAATTACTGCCGCTTTTAATGCCGGAATCAGCACCCCGTCCAAGGAATCGTTGTCCGAAGAACATTGCCAGAATTCTACATCAAAGCCCCGGTCCAACATCGCCAGGCCAATCTTGCGCATCAGGGTAGATTTTCCCGTACCCGGCCCCCCTTTCAAAATAAATACATGCTCCATTCCCTGGAGCCCGGATCGATAAAATGAATAAAAACCCTGCGCTGTATTACCGCCGGGGTAAACATATTTAATATTTCCCTGTGCCATAAGCTCTCTCTCCCTCCAAATTCCAATTATCTCTCATTAAAAGCCTATACTATGGTATGAGAAAAAGTTTAAAGAGTGCTTAGTATCTAAGAAAACCAAAACTGAATTGCTCTACACAATCTGGAGCAGACACCATGCTTATGATATAATAGCTGTAAAAAAACGGGAGGACATTTCATGGCCGCAAAAATTCTCTTTTCATCAGTTGCCTTTGATAAATATGACGGAGATGCCACCCTGCCGGCTAAATTTGAACGCCTGCTTGATGCCTTGGAAATGCAGGAAGTGGTGAAAGATAAATGGACAGCGGTAAAAATGCACATGGGCCGAAAAATAGGGTATTCCACCATTCACCCCCTCTTCGTCAAAATCCTTGTGGACAAACTGAAAAGTTATGGCGCAAAAGTTTTTATTACCGACCAAACTGTGGAAGAAGCCAAAACCAGAGGCTACAGTGAAAATTTTCTCGGGGTGCCTGTCGTCCCTGCCTGCGGGGTAATGGATAAATATTATTATGAGAAAGAAGCAAATTTTAAAACATTGCGTAATATTGATATCGCCGGACATATTTATGATGCCGAGGTCATGATTGACCTATCCCATATAAAAGGCCATGGGGCTTGCGGCTTCGGCGGTGCTTGTAAAAACATTGCCATGGGCTGCGTCACCGACCGGACCAGAAAACAGATTCACAACCTGGAGGGCGGCATTGACTGGAATGAGGAAATGTGCACTCATTGTGAGGAATGCATTAAAGGATGTTGGCGCCAAGCAAATAGATTTACTAAAAAAAATATTTACAGCATTTTTTACCATGACTGTACATATTGCCAGCACTGTGTAAAGGTCTGCCCCACCGGAGCTTTAACCGTTACCGGACAGCGTTATGAAGATTTCCAAACCGGAATGGCCATCTGCACAGATACTGTACTAAAGACCTTTCAACCAGGTCATGTATTTTATATCAACTTTTTATTAAATATTACTGCAGTCTGTGATTGCTGGGGCTTCACTACCCCCAACCTTGTTCCCGATATTGGTATTATGGCCTCCCAAGATATTGTGGCAATAGACCGGGCCAGCCTTGATGCCATCAAATTCGAAAATCTCATTCCCCAAGGAGTCCCCCGCAATGTTACCCTGGGGTCCAAAGGGCACCTTTTTGAACGTCTCCATTGGAAAAATCCTTATATCCAACTGGACGAGCTGGAAAAGAGAGGTCTGGGCACGCAAAAATACGAAATTGAAGAAATCGAATAATGATTCCAAACGATTTAATTCCTTCTAAAGGTATTTAAGTTTTTACGCTCCACGGGCGCGAGCAAGGAATTGTATGAGCTCGGTACTAAAAGGGATTGGCACAAACTCGCATATAATAAGTTAATCAAAGTGCCTAACACCACTCATTAACTTATTCTAAAAATATGGAAATAACCAGATATGCTCAGACATGCGCCAATCCTATTCTTTTAGTACCTGCGCTCTTTTTCCAATCTTGCCAACGTTTCGCTTTCAAAAACTTAAATACCTTTTTTAAAACATTTTTCAATAAAACAAAAAAATCCCGGTCCGCCGGGATTTTTATTTTACCTGCATATTCTTTCCTCCCCAAAAATATATTCATAATGGACCGGACGACATCAAATCTTAACTCGAAAAGGAAAAAAAGGAAGGAGGAATTACATTGTTCTGGACCGGACTTTCACCTGACGAAGCCCGGGAATACCTGGCCAACAAAGACAAATCCAAACGCGATAAAAAAATGACTTTAACTGAAGCTGTTAATAAATTTGTCAAAGACGGAGCTAACATTGGGATTGGCGGATTTGTCAACAGCCGCCAGCCAATTGCCATTATCCATGAAATTATCCGGCAGGAGCGGAAAGATCTGACCATCTCATTCCAGTCTGCCGGCTTGGCACCGGAATATCTGGCGGGTGCCATGGCGATAAATCCGGATCGGGTTTCCATTAAACGGGTGGAGTTGGCCTATTGGGCCCACGAGTATGCAGGCATCTCTTCCATGTTCCGTTATCTGGCGGAAAACAGCATGATTCAAATTGAGGACTGGACCAACTACAACATGTCTGCCCGTTTTAAGGCCGGCTCCATGGGTCTGCCCTTTATCCCTTGCCGTAGCCCGCTGGGTGCTGATGTTAATCGAAGCAACCGTTCCGTTACTATTGACTGTCCCTTTACCGGCCGTCCCATTACTTTACTTCCCGCTTCTCATCCCGACGTGGGCATTATCCACGTCCAGGAAGCAGATCAGTACGGCAACTGCCGGATTAAAGGGCAATCATTTACCTGCCCGGAGATCTCTATGGCGGCAGCCCATACCATCATTACCTGTGAGAAATTAGTGGAAGACGACATTATTACATCTAATTCCACTCAGACCGCTATTCCTTACTTTGCTGTGGACGCAGTAGTAGAAGTTCCTTTCGGCGCTTATCCCGGCATGTGTCATGATTATTACTATTTCTCCCAAAGCCACATTGCCAACTTTAAAGGCCTGACGGAAAAATTCCGGAAGGGAGACCGCCAAGGGCTGGAAGAATACTATGAAAAATATGTGTATGGCGTTCAGGATTTTGACGGATTCATTGCCCAAATTCCCTATAAAGAATTGAAGTACATTCAGCAGTGCGAATCCCGCAGTCTGGAACTGCAGACATTTCTGGAGCCCTGTTGATCAAGTAAGGAGGTGAAACCAATATGGCTCAGTATTCAACTGACTTTACCCCGCAAGAAATGCTGGTCGTGGCGGGTTCCCGCCAGTTGGAAAATAATAAAGTAATCTTTGCCGGCACAGGATTGCCCATGGTCGGTATTACTTTGGCCCAGCTTACCCATGCACCGGGCATTATTCCCGTTTTCGAAGCAGGCGCCGTAGGATCAACTTTAAGCCGGGGACTCCCCTTATCGGTAGGTGATTCCCGTACCAGCTGCAAAGCCATGTATATGCAGGGATTAAATTCCGCCTTTGAGCTTACCCAGCGTGGATTCATCGACATTGGCTTTATCGGTGGAGCGGAAATTGATCCATACGGAAACCTTAATTCTACCATGATGGGTAATTTCCCCGACGGCTACCAGAAACCCAAAACCCGTCTCCCGGGAAGCGGCGGAGCCGGAGACATGGCCTGTTCCTGCACAAAGACCATTATCATTATGGCTCATGAACCACGTAGATTTAATGAGAAACTGAATTACTACACCAGCATGGGCCATTTAGACGGTTCCCCCGGAGCACGGAAAGCTGCCGGTATCCAAGGAAACGGCCCCAGCCGGGTAATCACCACCAAAGCCTTAATGGGCTTTGATGATGAAAGCAAACGGATGAAAATACTGGCTGTCATGCCTGGTGAAACGGTGGAAAGCGTTCAAGCCGCCACCGGTTTTACCCTCTTGGTGGATAAAGATGTTTACGAATTTGAACCTCCCACAGTGGAAGAAATCAAACTGATTCGAGAAGTGATTGACCCCTACGGGTATTTCGTGAAGAAAAAAATTAAGGAATAATAAAAAGGGCCTTTTTGTGCAGGTGGATGTGCTACCAGACAAAAAGGCTTTCTTTCATTTACTGGTTAAAAATCGTTTCCGCAGTTTTCTCAACCATCGGAGCAAAATACCGTCGGAACTAAATTTCACCATCGGAGCATCATAAGGGCCAGGAGCAAGAATTACGCCAAAGGGCTGGCCCAATCCTTTGCGAATAGCATTTCGGGAAAACTTATTGCTTTTGTATTGCAGCCATTCCGCCTCAATAAATCCCAATGAATCCTCCAAGGCAACGGACATATCATATTTAGAATTAACAGGCCATCCATTGATATCCAATATAATATCTCCTGTCCTTAACCCCAGGCGATAGGCTGGAGAACCGGGCAGTACGTCCAGCACCATCACGCCTCTGACCGGGTCCACGTAAAGAGGCGTACCGGACTGTCCTTCTTTTTGGCTCAGTCGGATCACCATCTCATGACCTAAAGGGCTGAAGAGGGCGGGTAAAAAAGCAGTCCACGAAACATGGGATGCCAGCACGGAAAGGCCCAGCAGGACAAAACTAAAGAGAAATAAATGGAAAGATGATTTGCGACTCTTTTCCCTAGGCGAAGAAACAGCAGCTAAATCTCCGTAACCTAAAGCCGCCACCACTGGAATCAACTGGTATACCACCTTTGCCGATTCTTGCACACCCCCGGGCTTGATCAAAGGCCACCAATTAGGCATTTGAACAAACCCTTCGACAAATTCACCCCCGGGAACAACCATAAACGCCAAGGCTACCATTGGTATCGGCCAAAATTTCTGTAAATTAAACGCTCCGATTACCCGACCACTCTGGTGACGCATATAAACAGGAACTGCATCAACATGCCCAGTAACCAAAATAAGCAGCGCCTCAACCATATGGAGAAGAGCGACTAAAGCCATTAGTTGGGGAACATCAACATGGGGGACACCAAAAATCAAATAAGACAGGGAGATTAACCCCCCAGCATAAGAAAAACAAACTAGGCGGGGGCTGATAAATAATAAAAGAATCGCCACCGGCCAAAGCCAAATAATGCCGATATTATTAAGGCTGATGCCAAGGAAAACCATTAAAAAACTTGCTGCCAACCCACCGACCAAGCCGCTTCCTATGGCTAAAAAATAAGGCCAGAGTGTCTCTCCTTTGATCCCGAACAAGGCTTCTTTTGACTTATACATCTGGTAATACTGATAGGCCAATAAGAGCATGACAACCCAAAAAAGCGGTGAATATAAAAGTTGGATAAATGCTTTTACAACCTGAACAATAATTTCTATCCATGTCAGGAGATGCAACCCATTCACCTCACTCACTAGAAAAAGCCTGTCCTCTTAACAACCAAAGGAAAACCGTGGGACGACCCTCCCGCGGTTAAGTATCAAGTTCTTTCTGAAGAACCTCCAGCGCTTTTTTGAGCTGCATATCTTGTTCCGGATCGCCTGAATATATCGCCACAGGGTCTGTATCTTCCGGCAAGAGGACTTCCACATCAGGGACAATTCCTTTTTTATGAATATCATTCTTGTTGGGAGTAAGGTATTTTGCTGTGGTAATCTTCAACGCCGCTCCATCATCAAGTTCAAAAACACTTTGGACAATGCCTTTACCAAAACTTGTTTCTCCAACCAGTATCCCGGCATTCACATCTTTTATCGCGCCAGCCACAATTTCCGCTGCACTGGCACTGCCTTTATTAATCAATACAACCGTCGGAAGGTCAATTAAATTACCTTTGGAAACAAATGATTCCGTACTGTATTTATCAACCAGCCAAACCACCGGCTTCCCTTCCGGCACAAATAGGTTACCCGTTTCCACTGCGGCCATGAGACTGCCTCCAGGATTGTTGCGCAGATCAAGGATTAATCCTTTAATCTCGTGTTCCTGACGCAGACTTTTCATTGTTTCCTCCAACTCCTGAGCAGTGAGATCATTAAACATAGAAATACTCACATAAGCTATCCCCGGGTAGCCTTCCAATACCCGTCCTTCAACAGACGGAATCTCAATGTTTTCCCGTACCAGCTTTACATCCCACAATTCCTCCTGGTTTTTACGCTTAATACCCAGCGTTACAGTTGTCCCTTCTTCCCCCTTCATCATGCTTACCGCAGTATCAATATCTATACTGGACACATCCTTGCCGTCTATTTCCCAAATCTCATCCCCGGCAACAATTCCCGCTCTGGCAGCGGGAGTTCCTTTAATCGGTGCCATCACTGTCAGCCGATGGGTCTCCTTGGGAATTCCTACGTATATTCCCAACCCACCGTAGGTACCCGACATATGTGTTTCCAAGGCCTGATAATCCTTTGGCTCCAAATACACAGAATATGGATCCTGGAGTTCCTGAACCATCCCCTTCATGGCACCATCAATTAATTGGCTCACCTTAACAGGTTCCAGGGCTTTAGCCTTAATCAGGCCAAGCACCTTTGACCCGTTACCAAGATGAAATATATTCATGCTGATAACCGCAAAGACCAGCAAAACAGCCAATCCAAATCCGGCGACAATTCCCCACAGAAAGTTACGCCGTCTCAATATTATTCACCGCCCAACAACTTCAATTGCTTAATATATATGTTTGATTTTACTTCATTATTAATTAAAACACAACCAAGTAGTAGCGCCATCCCCTTGACGACTACTTAAGTTTTTGGATGCAAAACATCGGTCAGATTAGAAGGGCGCAGGTGCCCAAAAGAATAGGATTGGCGCTTGTTTGAGCGTAAGCGAGTTTGCGCCAATCCCTTTTCGTACCGAGCTCACACAATACCTTTGTTCGCAGCCCGTTGAGTGTAAAAACTCAAATACTCTTTATTTCAGATAGTTCCACGGGTTAACCGGATTACCGTCTTTTCGCACCTCAAAGTGCAGATGAGGCCCGGTACTCCATCCGGTACTTCCCACTTTGCCGATCACGTCACCCTGTTGAACCTTCTGATTATTAGAAGCCAATATCTTGGACATATGACAATACATGGAGGAGATTCCATCCCCGTGATCGATGACCACTACATTACCGAAAGCACCTAATAAACCTGTATATATGACGGTTCCATCAGCCGCCGCCTTAATATTTACTCCTGCCGGCGCACCAATGTCTATCCCGGTATGCATCCGTTTCGTTTTTAATATGGGGTGAGTCCGCATCCCATATTCCGATGTGATCCTGGTATAACCGGGGGTCGGCCAGGAAAACACTCCATTAAACTGATCGCCGGAGTTTTTGCGCCGTTCCAGTTGGATTTTTCTAATTTGTTCCGCCAGCTGTTCGGATAATGCTTCCATCTCATTTAAAGCTTTTTCGGCAGCAGATTTCTCTTGATCGATAGTTTTTAAAAGCTGTCTCTTTTCTTCACTTCTTTGAGCTAACCTCTGTTGCTTGCGCTGGGTGCTGGCTTTTAGACTGGCTATCTGGTCACGTCGTTGTTCCAATTCTTGCTTCTTCTCGGCAACCTCTTGCCGTTCTTCTTCAATCTCATTAAGCAGATTAACATCTTGTTCCAACAACTTTTCCAACAAGTCAAACCGCGTGAGAAAGTCACTAAAGTCAGTGGCTGCAAAAACTACTTCCAAATAAGACACCTGACCGTTAATATATACTTCTCTCATCCGCTCTTTAAAGACTCCCATCCGCTCGTCTAAATCTTTCTCTTTTTGCTCAAGCTCTTTTTCTGTGACCTTTACCCTATCTTCTGCCAACCGGAGTTCTTTTTCCAGGCCCTTCAATTCTCCTTGGACGGCAGCCATATCCACTTCCAATTCTTCCAACTGTCCCAGATAAGTTTTCTTCTCCTGTTCCTTTTTCTCCAGATTACGTTTCTGCTGTTCCATTTGGTTCTGGACTTTTCGCTGCTGTTGTTGAAACTCTTCCAACTGGTCGGCATAAGTCGGAATTAGCCCGGCAACAAAAAAGCCTCCTATGATAAGCAATGCCAAAAACCCCTTATATCCGCGCAACCACGACAATCCGGTCGGCCTCCTTCCCCAAAAATAATCATATCCTAAAGAAACTTTAGCTTTACTCAAGATGTTTCTACAAGCAGACATGCCCCTATCATAGTTCAGACGTTATCAGTTGCGACATTGTTCCGTCTATTTTTACACTTTTAAAAATTTTCTTAGGGAAACGACACTTCCCGCCGCTCCCAGCATCGTTCCCATAATCAACAGCCCAAAATTGATACGCCAAACCATTTCTGCCTCATTGATCAATCGAATAAAGCCAAGGGTTGTACTGACAGAATTTAAAAGGGCTGAATATGACCAAAATAAAACACCTACGGCCACTAAAGAACCAATCAGTCCTAAAAACATTCCTTCCAAAAGAAAGGGCCAGCGAATAAACCAATCGGTAGCACCAACATATTTCATAATGGTTATTTCTTCGCTCCGGGCATAGACGGTAAGTCTAATGGTAATGGCAATTAAAACCACTGCCGCCAAAGCTAAAAGCATCATCATGCCAAGCCCCAAAAGACGTACCCAGTTAATGACGGCAAAGAGTTTTTCCACTACTCCCTGTCCGTATCTTACTTTTTCAAATTCACTAACCCCATTGAGCCGCTCTGCCACCGGAATGACATCTTCCGCAGTATGAGTTTTGATCGTTAAGGAATCCGGCAAGGGATTCTCCCCATCTAAAGCTGCTACCAGGTCGTGCTCTTCCCCAAATTGTTTGCGTAAAATTTCCAAGGCTTCATCCCGGCTGACAAATGTAACTTCGCTCACTCCGGCAAAGGCGGAAATATCTTGCTGCAGCTTTTCCATTTGTTCGGGAGAAGTGTCCATATGGAAGTATGCCTTGATTTCCACCTCAGACTCAATGGAATAGGCCAGAAAATTAACATTCATGACAAGCAGCCAAAACACACCGCAGATAAATAATGAAACGGCAACGGTGAGAATCGAGGCAAGACTCATCCACCCATTCCTTTTTAAGGATTTAACAGACTCTTTAAGGAAGTAGCTGATTGTTCTCAGTTTCATCATAGCCACCCCCTGTTTCATCCCGCACCAACCTGCCGTTTTCTAATGTCAGGACACGTTTTTTCATCACATCCACAATATCTCTAGCATGGGTGGCCATTAAAATTGTCGTGCCTCCCTGGTTAATTTCATTAAATAACTTCATTAAACCCCATGATGTTTCCGGATCCAGGTTCCCTGTAGGCTCATCGGCAATAATGATCATCGGCTTGTTCACAATCGCCCGGGCAATAGCTACCCTCTGCTGTTCCCCTCCCGATAACTGATTGGGCATCGCATGCATCTTTTGTCCCAATCCGACAAGTTCCAACACCTCAGGAACCCGCAGTTCAATTTCCTCTCGGGAACACCCAGTCACGATCATGGCAAAAGCGACATTGTCAAAAACACTTTGATCCGCTAAAAGCTTAAAATCCTGAAAAACTACCCCGATATTCCGCCTTAAAACAGAAATCTCCTTGCGGCTTAGTCTTTGGATACTTCTCCCTCCGACAAATATCTGTCCGGTTGTGGGCAATTCCTCTCGAAACAGCAATTTAATAAATGTAGTTTTTCCGGCCCCGCTTTGGCCGATAAGAAAAACAAATTCTCCCCGTTTTATATTCACACTGATATCTTCCAGAGCGGCAACCCCGTTCTCATATACCTTGGATACATTCACCATCTGAACAATCAACACTAGTTCAACTCCTATAGCCCCTAAGCTTTACGCATAATTGCATTTAGCTGTTTTTAGTTCGACAGAATAACGTTAAATTCCTTTCTTATTTTTTAATTGGCGAAAAATAGCTTTATAGAAAATTAAACAGAAAAAAAGCACCCTCCGCAACCTTTGCCGAAAGTGCTTATCAGGTTCTACCCTTTATATAAAAACTTTATTTACGGATTTGGCCGTTTCCGTAAATAATATATTTTATTGTAGTCAATGCTTCTAATCCCATGGGGCCCCGCGCATGGAGCTTTTGGGTGCTGATGCCGATTTCCGCTCCATAGCCAAATTGATAACCGTCTGTAAAACGGGTCGATGTATTCACAAAGACTGCCGCTGCATCCACTTCCTCCAGAAACCTTTGGGCATTTTCATAGTTATTTGTCACAATTGCTTCCGAATGCTTCGTACCATAAGTTGTAATATGTTCTATCGCTTCCTCGATGGTATCCACAACCTTGACTGCCAAAATTAGATCAAGATATTCCGTAGACCAATCTGCTTCTTTTGCCGGGACCACACCCTGGATAATCCGGCAAGTTTCTGGGCATCCCCGCAGTTCCACTCCCTGCTCCTGCATTTTTTCCTTTAAAGGAGGAAGAACTTGAGGTGCAACTTCCCGGTGCACCAGCAATGTTTCCATGGCGTTACAGACACCCGGCCGGTGGGTCTTGGCATTAAACGCGATTTTCACAGCCATTTCTTGATCAGCATCACTGTCAATATAGGTGTGACAATTGCCCACACCTGTCTGAATTACCGGTACCGTAGCATGATTGACCACATGCTGAATTAAATTTGCCCCACCCCGGGGAATCAAGACATCAAGATATTGATTCATTTTTAACATTGCATCCACTACTGCCCGATCCCGGGAATTTATTGATTGGATGCTGCCAGCGGGTAATCCTGCACAAACCACCGCTTGACTAATAATATCTGTAATCGTCTGATTGGAATGAAAGGCCTCCGATCCACCGCGCAGGACAACAGCATTTCCCGTTTTCAGGCACAACCCGGCGGCATCCACCGTGACATTAGGCCGGGCTTCGTAAATCATCCCTACCACCCCAAGGGGCACTCGTTTTTTGCCTATCATCAATCCATTTGGCCTTTTCCACATCCCGGTTACTTCTCCAATCGGGTCAGCCAGGGATTTCAGAGCTTCAAGCCCCTGGGCCATATCTTTAATGCGCCCCTCATTCAGCATTAAACGATCCAATAAAGCTTTGGATAACCCTTTTTCCGCTCCCAAATCCAGATCCTTTTGGTTTGCTTCCAAGATTCGGGCAGAGTTTTCTACTAAAGCATCTGCCATCATTTGAAGAGCATGATTCTTTTCCGTTTCCGAAGCCGTTGCTAACACCCGGGCTGCCTTTTTCCCATTCTGCCCAATCACTTCCCAATTAACTTCCCATTTCATATCTTACACCTCATACTTTTAATACCATATTATTGCGATGCACGATATAATCATAATCCTTGTGACCTAAAATACCTTCGATTTCGTGGGACTGATGACCCATGATCCGCTTCACATTATCAACACCGTAATCAACAATCCCACGGGCAAATTCCTTATGATCAGCCGTTTGAATGCTCACAATATCACCGGGTTCAAAATTACCTTCCAGTCCAATCACCCCGATGGGCAACAAACTCTTCCCTGCCTGAATGATTGCCCGCTCCGCTCCTTGATCCACATACAAAGCGCCCCGCAACTCCGCCCCGAAAGCAATCCACCTTTTCCGATGATGCAGCTTATATTCCTTAGGTAAAAACAGTGTTCCTACTTCCCGCCCCTCTAATATATCATCCAGCACAGCTGGTTCTTTTCCCTGGGCAATCACCATAGGTATCCCCGCATTCCCAGCAATCTTTGCTGCTTGAATCTTTGTTTGCATCCCGCCGCTTCCCAGGTGGGTCCCGGCGCCTCCTGCCAGTTCTTCAATTTCCGGTGTGATGTTTTCAATCAAAGGAATTAATTGCGCGTCCGGATCCCCCTTGGGGTCGCCAGTATAAAGTCCGTCGATATCCGAAAGAATAATTAATAAATCTGCGTCCACCAGTCCGGCCACCAAAGCAGCCAGGGTATCGTTATCACCAAAACGAATTTCTTCCCAGGCAACAGTATCGTTTTCATTGATAATGGGAATTATCCCCATGCCAAGCAAGGTATGAAGGGTATTCCTGGCATTGAGATATCTCTTTCGGTCGGAGATATCATCTCTGGTCAGTAAAATCTGGGCAACTGTCTGTCCATATTCACCAAACATCTTTTCATACATATGAAGCAAAATCCCTTGTCCTACCGCAGCAGCAGCCTGCTTTTCCGGAATGCTTTTCGGCTTCTTCCCCATTCCTAACTTGGCCATGCCGACACCTACTGCACCGGATGTCACCAAAATAACTTCTTTGCCTTGATTCTCCGCATTGGCTAACTTACAGGTAAGCTTATTGATTAAATTTAAGTCCATTTTGCCGGTGCTGCACGTCAGGGTACTGGACCCCACTTTCACCACAATCCGTTTGGCCTGGGCTAAATGGCTTTTTACACATAACACATCCATCGCCCTTCACACTTCTTTCTATCAGCTTTAAAAAAACTTGGCTAAGCACTTTATCCATCAGTCTAAACCTATTTTATCAAAGCAAGGGTGTTTTTGTCACTTACTTGCGCTTAATTAGTTGTTGCGCCGCAGAAACAATTTCTGCCGGCGTCAATGAATACTTCTCCAAAAGTTCCCCGGGCGCTCCGGATTGACCGAACTCGTCTTTGATCCCGATTCTTTTCATAGGCACGGGACAATTTTCTCCAAGCACCTCTGCCACAGCAGAGCCCAGCCCTCCGATAATACTGTGTTCTTCTGCCGTCACAACAGCACCGGCTTTTTGCGCCAAAGAAACCAAGAGATCTTTATCCAAGGGTTTTATTGTATGAATGTTCAACACTGCGGCACTGATTCCCACTTCTTCCAAAGTCTCGGCAGCCTGCAGGCAGGCGTCAACCATAATCCCGGTGCCTACTAATAGAACATCTTTACCCTCTTTCAGCACGATCCCTTTGCCGATCTGGAATGAATCCCCTGCTTTTTTATTGATGGATGGAACTCCCGAACGGCCTAAGCGCAGGTAAACCGGGCCATCCCATTCCACAGCAGCTTTCACTGCCGCCTCCGCTTCCCCGGCATCTGCCGGCACAACTACTGTCATATTAGGCACCGACCGCATCAGAGAAATATCTTCGATCGCCTGGTGGGATGCTCCGTCTTCTCCCACAGTGATCCCGGCATGTGTCGCAGCAATTTTAACGTTCAGTTTAGGATAAGCAATGGTATTTCGAATCTGTTCAAAAGCTCTGCCTATTGCAAACATAGCAAAGGTACTGACAAAAGGTATTTTTCCCGATGCCGCCAATCCTGCCGCCGTCCCCATTAAATTTTGTTCAGCAATCCCCACATTAAAAAATCTTTCCGGGTAGACTTTAGCAAATTCCGCCGTCTTGGTGGATTTAGACAAGTCGGCATCCAGCACGACAATATTTTGATTAATTCCTCCCAGTTCCATCAGGGCTTTTCCGTAAGCCTCCCGAGTTGCAACCTTTTTAGCCATCTATCTGCCTCCGTTTCCTGTCTCAGCGGCTCAGTTCCGCCAGCGCTTTTTCTGCTTCTTCCGGCTTTGGGGCAACTCCGTGCCAGCCGGCGGCGTCTTCCATAAAAGAAACGCCCTTTCCTTTCACTGTTTCCGCAATAATCATCGTGGGTTTGCCTTTAACGGTTTTCGCCTTAGCCAAAGCAGCTGCTATCTCCTCCATGTTGTGGCCGTCAATCACTTCCACATGCCAACCAAAAGCACGCCACTTTTCATCGAGAGGTTCTGGAGACATGACTTCCGATATCTTCCCGTCAATCTGTAAACCGTTATGATCTAAAATTGCCGTCAAGTTGTCCAGCTTATAATGAGCAGCCAGCATCGCCGCCTCCCAAATCTGCCCCTCCTGGCTTTCCCCGTCGCCAATTAAAACATAAACCCGATAACTCTTTTCATCCAGTTTCCCGGCCAGCGCCATGCCATTAGCCGCTGATAAACCCTGCCCCAAGGACCCGGTGGAAATCTCCACTCCCGGCACCTTTTTCATATCAGGATGGCCCTGCAGCCTGCTCCCGATTTTTCTTAATGTGAGCAGTTCCTCCTTGGGAAAATAGCCTCTTTCCGCAAGTGCGGCATAAAGCACCGGAGCTGCATGGCCTTTGGAAAGAACAAAGCGATCCCGGTCCGGCAGGTGCGGATTATCCGGGTCAATCTTCATCTCGTAAAAATAAAGCACGGTTAAAATATCCGCTGCCGAGAGGGACCCTCCCGGGTGCCCCGACCCTGCTTCTGCCAACATGGAAATAATGTCTTTTCTGATTTCCCGGGCCTTTTCCGTCAACATTCCCACTGTGTCCTGATTCATTTTGCATGTACCTCCGTCTATTAACTGAACTTTTTAAATCCTTCCCCCAAAACCTCGCTGGCATTGGCTACAATCACAAAGGCATCAGGGTCAACACTATAAACAATGCTTTTCAATGTTGTCACCTCCGACTGGCTCACCACACAGAGGAGCACGTCCCGTTCAATAGACGTATACCCCCCTCTGCCCTGAAGTGCGGTAACACCCCGATTCATCTTGTGCAGCAGTTCACTGCTAATCACTTCAAATTTATCAGAAATAATTAGCGCCGCCCGGGTATAGGCAACGCCTTCCTGGACAAGATCAATCATCCGGCTGGTGACATATACTGCAACTAAAGCATAAAGGGCACTTTCTAAATTAAAAACAATCCCGGCAAGAACAATTACCACACCGTCAATAAACAGGAGAGAAAAACCCAAGCTTACCTTGAAAAACTTATTAATTAATGCTGCCGCCAAATCCGTCCCGCCCGTTGTCCCCTGGGAACGAAAAACAATGCCCAGTCCCAGGCCGGTAACCACTCCACCGTAAATAGACGCGAGAAGCGGATCCCTGGTCCAGGGCTCAGTGATATAGACAGCTATAAAGTCAATAAAAAGGGAGATGACAAATGTCCCATACAGCGATTTAATCCCAAAATGCATACCCAGTTCCTTAATGCATAAAAGGAGCAAAGGTAGATTGATGATAAACATGGTTACCCCGACCGGGAACCCAAAAACATAAAACAAAATAGTCGCTAAACCGCTAACACCACCGGCAGCAATTTTGTTTGGAATTAAAAAAGCTGTCAGGCCGAGGGCAGTAATTAAACTGCCCACCGTTACCCCCAGCAAATCCCGAAAGAGCGTCCGGGAAAAGCGTTTCATGCATTTATCCACTCCCACTCATGATCAAAAGAAATAATTAGTCCTTTCTCAGAAAGCGGCGCAGATAGGCGGAAATAAATACGTCCAGTTCCCCGTCCATTACCGCATCCACATTACCCACTTCTACTCCTGTCCGGTGGTCTTTCACCAATCGGTAGGGTTGGAAAACATAGGAACGAATTTGGCTCCCCCAGGCAATCTCTTGCTGATCCCCCCGCAGTTCCGCCATCTGCTCCTCCTGCTCCCGACGTTTAATTTCCAAAAGTCTCGCTCTAAGCAATTTCATGGCCTTATCCCGATTGGCATGCTGGGACCGTTCATCCTGACACTGGACCACGATACCGGTGGGAATATGCGTAATTCGCACCGCGGAATCCGTCTTATTCAAATGCTGGCCGCCTTTACCCCCGGAACGGTAAGTATCAATCCGCAAATCATCTGGGTTAACCTCCACCTCATCATCATATTCCACCTGAGGCAGTACATCCATGGAAGCAAACGAAGTATGCCTGCGCCCATTGGTATCAAAGGGAGAAATGCGCACCAGACGGTGTACACCTTTTTCTGACTTTAAATAACCAAAAGCATTCATCCCTTCAACAGAAAGAGTGACACTCTTTACTCCTGCTTCATCGCCGGGAAGGTAATCCAACACTTCTACCTTAAATCCTTCCCGCTCACAATAACGGGTATACATGCGCATGAGCATCTCTACCCAATCTTGCGCTTCTGTTCCCCCGGCGCCGGCATGAAGGGCGAGGATAGCATTATGGCTGTCATAGCGTCCGGAAAGTAAAAGCTCTAATTCTAAGCTATCGAGAGCTTTGATAAAATCGCTCAGCAAAGTGCTGATCTCTGTTTCCACCGACTCGTCATTTTCCTCTTGTCCCAATTCCCATAGGGTCCGGATGTCCTCCAGCTTGGCCTCCAGCTCATAATAGCGCTTTACTCTCTCTTTTAGACCGGTAATTCTTTGGAGCACCTTTTGGGCATTTTCCCGATCATCCCAGAAACCGCTCTCGAATGTCTTTTCTTCCAGGTCGGCAATTTCTTTTCCTTTGCCGGCCAGGTCAAAGAGAAGCCCTCAATTCTACCAGGCGTCGATTTGTTTCTTCCAAAATACCTTTTAAATCATCAAGCACTAATATCCCTCCCACAGCATTTCTTATATTTTTTCCCGCTCCCGCATGGACAGGGATCATTGCGCCCTACTTGTTTCCCTTTGCGCACCGGTTTTTTCGGTCCCTCTTCCACATTTTTATTTTCCACAACGTTCTTACGCTGCTGCGGCTCTTCTACTACAGTAACCCGCATGAGATAGCGCACTACCTCCGATTGAATCTCCCCAATCATCTCGTTAAACATGTTATAAGCTTCAAATTTATATTCCACAAGGGGATCTTTTTGCCCATAAGCCCTCAGGCCGATTCCCTGGCGCAATTGGTCCATCGCATCCAGATGATCCATCCATTTACTGTCCACAACTTTGAGGATAACCAGCCGTTCCAACTGGCGCAAAGTATCCGGCCCCAGTTCTGCTTCCCTCTTTTCATAATACTCCCTGCTTTTTTCCTCCAGAAACTGAGGAATCTCATCTTTGCTCATCTGGGCCAGGTCATCAGCCTTTAAACCATGATTAGGCCAAAAAAGACCGGCTGCATCTATGAGCGCGTCCAGGTCCCATTCCTCGGGATGAGGGCTGCCCCCGGCAAATGATGCTACCGTTTTTTCCACCACATCATGAATCATGTCAAGAATGGTATCCTTTAAGTTTTCCCCGGTTAAAACCTGGCGGCGCTGCCGATAAATGACTTCCCTCTGCTTGTTCATCACATCGTCATATTCCAGGACATGCTTACGAATATCGAAGTTTTTCGCTTCCACCTTTTTTTGGGCTGATTCGATTGACCGGGAAATCAGGGAGTGGTCGATGGGCATGGTATCATCCATCCCTAGCTTATCCATTAAGCCTGTGACATTGTCGGAACCGAAAAGACGCATTAAATCATCTTCCATGGAAATAAAAAACTTGCTTGAGCCCGGGTCACCTTGACGGCCTGCCCGGCCTCGGAGCTGGTTATCGATCCGCCGGCTCTCATGGCGTTCTGTTCCGATAATATGCAATCCACCCAATGCTACGACTTTTTCTCTTTCCGCATCGGTTTGCTGCTTAAACTTTTCGATCAGCCGGTCTAATTCTTTCTCATCATTGATGTCGCCTGATGTTCTTAGCTCTGCCTGAGCCAAAAACTCCGGATTCCCCCCTAAAACAATGTCGGTCCCCCGACCGGCCATATTGGTGGCAATGGTTACCTGTCCTAACCTTCCGGCTTGGGCAACAATCTCTGCTTCTTTATCATGATATTTAGCGTTTAATACCTGATGGGGAACACCCCTCCGCTTCAAGTTTTCACTTAATTCCTCTGATTTTTCAATGGAAATGGTGCCAACCAAAACAGGCTGACCGCTCTGGTGCTTCTCCACAATTTCTTCCACGACAGCATTAATCTTCCCTTTAGCAGAACGGTAAACCACATCAGGATAGTCTTTACGTATCATGGGCATATTGGTAGGCACTACGACCACATCAAATCCATAAATTTTCCGGAACTCTTCCTCCTCGGTGGCTGCCGTACCTGTCATGCCGGCAATTTTTTCATACATGCGGAAGAAGTTCTGAAAAGTAATTGTCGCCAAGGTCTGTGATTCCCGTTCGATTTTAACCCCTTCCTTGGCCTCAATTGCCTGGTGCAAACCTTCGCTGTAACGGCGGCCGAACATAAGCCGGCCAGTAAACTCATCAACAATAATGACCTCACCGTCTTTTACCACATAATCCCGGTCTCTTTTAAACAGGGTATGGGCTTTTAATGCCTGATTGACATGATGGCTTAACTCAATATTGTTATCATCATAAAGGTTCTCCAACCCAAGCATCTTTTCCACTCTGTCCACCCCTTGTTCGGACAGAGTCACTACTCGAGCCTTTTCGTCAATATTATAGTCCTCATCTTTTTTCAGCCGGGGGATGATTTTCGCCACCGTGTAGTATAGTTGGGTAGGTTTATCCGCTTGGCCGGAAATAATTAAAGGCGTCCGCGCCTCATCAATCAAAATGCTGTCCACCTCGTCCACAATGGCATAATTCAACTCTCTCTGCACCATATGGTCCGGGTGGATCGCCATATTATCCCGCAAATAATCAAAACCAAACTCATTGTTGGTACCATATGTGACATCCGCCCCATAGGCGGCCTTCCGCTCGGTAAAATCCAACCCGTGAGCAATCAGCCCCACCTCTAAACCGAGAAACCGATAGATACGCCCCATCCATTCGCTATCCCGGCGGGCCAAGTAATCATTAACGGTAACCACATGCACGCCGCGGCCAGTTAAAGCATTAAGATAGACAGGAAGGGTGGCGACAAGGGTTTTCCCTTCCCCGGTTTTCATTTCAGCGATACGCCCGTCATGAAGGACCATTCCGCCGATCAACTGCACATCAAAATGGCGCATGCCTAAAATACGCCGGGAAGCTTCCCGCACTACGGCAAAGGCCTCCGGCAAGAGTTCCTTCAGATCTGCTCCGTTGGCAATCCTCGTTTTAAATTCTCCGGTTTTCCCTTGGAGTTGGGCATCGGATAATTTCTCTATCTCCGGTTCCCAGGCATTGACCTCTTCTGCTGTTTTGCTGTATCGCTTGATATCTCGGGCATTATCATCTAAAAGGTTCTTTATGAACTTAAACAATTCTCCACCTCCAATTCCAAAAATAATTAAATCGCTTCCCCAGTGTTTTAAGCAGTAAAAACCGCCGCAATCTGTCAATAAAGAAAAACTTGGCTTGCGCCAAGTCTCTGACGCAGGCAGAAGCTTTACCTTTCCCAGTATCCCAGTCTGATAGCATGAAATAAGGAACCATACGGTTCCTTATGATACTATGTCATCATATAATTTTAACATCAAGCCTTCGAATATTCAAGTTTATCAGGGTCTCACAGACCCGATTAGAATTTCATTTTCCGCACGGAAGTCAGTTTCGCACAAACCTGGTCACCCCTCATCATCTGAAAAACAAACCAAAATAACCCCGCGGAAGCAAAAATATCTCCTAAGCTTAAAACCCGAGTTTTTTGCCAGGGCAGGACCATCACATCCCCCAGCCAGGGAAGGTAAGTGCTCTCCGTAATCAGGGTGTTTGTCACCAAATTTCCCGCCTGAAGAGCACTGAGATATTCCAGGTCTAATCCGTTTGTTGTGGTTGGCATTGCCCCGCCGTTTATCATAACTACCAATAAATTGCATAGTAGACCCAGCGCCAAGATTTTTATCCCGGACATCCTCCGATACTGCCAAAGAAAAATAAAAAACATTATATAAGACAAAAGATATAATCCCTGTCGCCATTGGAATATTTCCTGATAGCCCCTAGCCCCAAAATATTCCATACCGATCAGAATCAGAATGGCACCTAACACCGGCAAAAAGTATTTTAGTCTAATTTGAGCTAAATTTGTTATACTGCCCTTTGCCAGCCACCCGGCGATGATGCCAACGATGATTGCTTCGTATAACACTTTATCCCTCCGTTTTAGCTTATTGCATGGTTATAATCTCGTCTCCAATTTTATATAAAGACCGGACAAATTTATTGTTCAAATTCTACTCAAAGTCAAATTTTCCTTTTTTTCTTACAATTTTTTAATGTAAAAGCCGGATGTATAAGATACACCCGGCTCTTTGAACTTAATCAGGTATTTGATTTAGAATTCCGGTTCGATTAACCCATAGTTTCCGTCTTTTCTTTTGTAAATGACGTTAACCTCATCCGTTTCCCCGTTGGCAAAAACAAAAAAGTTATGTCCCAAAAGATTCATCTGCATAATCGCCTCTTCGATCGGCATCGGTTTGATGGCAAAGCGTTTGGTGCGCATTATCTTAGGTTCATCATCATCCCCTCCGGCAGGCGGCGCCGCCAAATCCTTGATACTCTTGTTTTTCAATTTGCGATTTAAGCGAGTTTTATATTTTTCGATCTGTTTTTCCAGCTTCTCAACCACCAAATCAATGGAGCTGTACATATCCCCTGTTTGCTCTTCGCCTCGGAGAATAAATCCATTCAAGGGCATCGTGACTTCTACACGGTGGCGGTCCTTTTCTACCAGCAGAGTTACCTGTGCCTCATCTAATTCACCAATAAACTTGTCAAGCTTGCCGACTCTCTTCTCTACGTATTCACGCAGAGCGCCGGTTACCTCAATATTCCTGCCTTTAATGATAATTCTCATAGTACCATCTCCTTCCACCGTTCTATATTAGTATTATTCCCGAAATATGAAAAAAATCCTTCCGTATGTTTAAAGGACCTTGCTTAAAAACGCCTTTGTCCTTTCGTTATTCGGCCGGGAAAATATTTCTTCCGGTGTTCCCTCTTCTACAATCATCCCATCATCCATGAAGAGCACCCGGTCTCCCACTTCCCGGGCAAAACCCATTTCGTGGGTAACCACTACCATCGTCATTCCTTCTTTGGCTAAATCTTTCATCACATTAAGAACTTCGCCCACCATCTCCGGATCAAGGGCTGAAGTTGGCTCATCAAAAAGCATCACCTTTGGTTTCATCGCCAAAGCCCGGGCGATTGCTACCCGCTGCATCTGGCCACCGGAAAGTTGAGCGGGAAAAACATCCGCTTTATCACTCAAACCTACCTTCTTGAGAAGCCGCCTGCTTACTTCTAACGCTTCTTGCTTCGGCATTTTCCGCACTTTAATGGGCGCCAAAGCAACATTCTGGAGAGCTGTCATATGTGGGAAAAGGTTAAACCGTTGAAAGACCATGCCCACTTCTTCCCGCATCCGATTAATGTTAGTTTTCTTATCTGTTAGAGAAATCCCATCTATGATAATTTCCCCCGCGGTAGGAGATTCCAATAAATTCAGGCAGCGCAGAAAGGTGCTTTTCCCTGAACCACTAGGGCCGATCACTACCACCACTTCTTGTTCTTTAATATGATTGGTAATATTTTTTAAAACCTTTAAAGAACCAAAATTTTTCGAGAGGTTGTTAACTATGATCACCGGCTTTTAACCTCCTTTCACCATAGTGTACCAGTCGGGAGATAGAGAAAGTCATAATTAAATAAAGCATAGCTGCCGTCAAGTAGGTCTCCAACACTCTGGGCTGCCGCCCAACAATCAGTTTACTGGTCCCCATTAATTCCTGCAAACCGATGATCATTACCAAGGAAGAATCTTTCAACAAAGCAATAAATTCGTTCCCCAGGGGAGGAATAGAAATCTTAAAGGCCTGGGGGAGGACAACAAAGCGCATAGCCTGTCCATAAGTCATCCCTAAGCTACGTGCCGCTTCCATCTGTCCCTTATCAATTGATTGAATTCCCGCCCGGAAAATCTCTGCCACATAAGCACCGCTGTTAATGCTTAAAGCTGCAATCGCACTCACCCAAACTACAGGCGTATAACCGAAAACAACCGGAAGAGCATAATGAATTATCATAATTTGCACCAAAAGAGGAGTCCCACGAAAAAAATCGGTATAAGCAGCACCCAGCCACTGCAGCGGTTTATACCTAGAAATCCTTAAGAGAGCTACCATCAAACCAATTACCGTACCAATGCAGACGGAAATAGTCGTCAGCTCAACTGTAATAGCGACACCGTTCTTAATCAACCGGGGCAAGATTTCCCACACAAAATCCCATTGCCACACGTAATTCATCTTGAAAAAACCCTTTCATAAATAAAATGCGTAATATGCAACCATATTACGCATTCATTATAACGACATTTTGACTAATTTGTCTACACAGAACAATTATTTCTGGAAGTATTTGTTGAATATCTCATCGAATTTACCGTTCTCTTGAACCTTTATCAGGCCGGCATTGATATCGTCCAACAGCTCCTTGTTGCCTTTCTTAACTTTAATTCCAAAATATTCTTTTTCGAAGTCATCAGTAACGGTTTTAAATTTCATTTCCGGATTAGTAGCAATGTAATTCATTACTACCGGTGAATCTCCCACTACGGCATCAAGAGAACCGTTGGCTAGGTTCATCATCGCATCAGGAATGGTGGCATACTTGACAATGTTCTCATCCGGAACGCCGGCGTCTTCACAGACATACTGTCCGGTGGTATTACCTTGAACACCGATTTTTTTGTCCGCTAAATCAACCATACCCTGAACCGGGGAATCCTCCCGCACTGCAATAATCTGAGATGCCTCAAAATATGGCTCGGAAAAATCGGTTTCCAGTTTTCGTTCTTCGGTAATAGTTACCCCGGAAATCACTACATCAACCTGGTCACTGTTTAAAGCCGGATCCAGCCCGTCCCACTCAATATGTTCAACTTCAACTTGGTAACCCATTTCCTCACCGATTGCCTTAATCAGATCTATGTCAAATCCGGTAATTGTCCCATCGGTTTCGGTAAACTCAAAGGGAGCAAATGTCGCTTCCGTCCCTACCTTCATCACCTTTGCCGTTTCGGAATCCTGGTCACCACCACTGCCGCATCCGACAGCTGTCACCATCAACCCTAACATCAAAAGCCCCACGAAGATCACAGAAAAAACCTTCTTCATTCCTTACCCTCCTCGGATTTCTCACCTTGATAAAATCCATGTTTTTATATCCATTATAAATCTTACAAATATCAGTTTCAAGACAAACTTCTTTTTCCCGTTTTTTTACTCCTTTTTAATGTCGAAAAACTAACCAGGCAAACTTCATTGTGGATGCATTTTCTGTGGATAATGTGGATAACTCTGTTAATAACCAGCTAAAAACGGGTTTGCACCTGTGAATTTGTTTGTTGATTAGAAAAATATTGTCGCTTATCTGTTCTTTTGCTCTTTTCCTGCAGCACAAGCAGCGACACAAACCTGATCAGCCCCACCTTTTTTCAGAATCTGCGCACAAGCATTTACCGTGGCGCCCGTTGTATAAATATCGTCTACAAGGAGGATGCGCTTATGGCGTATCTTCCCGTTTTTATTCAGCCTAAAAGCATTGGTAAGGTTTTCCGCCCTGGCTTTTTTCGTCAATCCTGTTTGAGAAAGGGTATTGACTTCCCTGACAAGAAGGTCGGCAGCAAGGGGCAGCCCCAGACTGCGCGCTAGTTCCTCGGCCAATAGCTTTGCCTGGTTGTAGCCCCTTTCCTTGAGCTTAGCAGGATGGAGGGGAACCGGAACAACCAGCTCCAGGAATTGAAACCTGGCATCATTTTGGACTGCCTCCAGCATCAACAAACCTAGAGGCCGGGCAAAGCTCGATTTGCCCCGGTATTTAAAAAGATGCAAACATTCTCTTACCTCTCCTTCATAAGGTAATGCTGCCCGGGCCATATCAAACCATCGTCCGGTCCGGGTATGCTGGCAATTTGTACAGACAATTTTCCCGGCTGGAATAAATGTCGCACAGAATTGGCAGGCTACCCACCCATCCCTCAGGTTGGAAAGCTGATCTCGGCAGCTCGCGCAGAGCCCGGCATCATCCAGCTTTTTCTCTAAACGACACAATAAACAGCGGTGCCGGGGAAAAATTAAACCCTGCAAAATTGCCCGCCAACCAACAATATCCCGTTTCAAAAGAGATTACCTCCCAAATAAGTAATAAAAAACCCCCTTGTTTTGTTGCTTTCAAAAAGTTATCCACAAGAAAGGAAGTATGCGACAGGAAACCAGGTTCCGGCTTTTTTTGCCGGACATTGATTACATTTATTTCCATTTCTTTTTTCATAATGGTTTTCCTGCTGTAAAAAAACGCCGGCGCCCTTTTTTATCGAAAGGACGCCGACACTGGAAAAACAATTTTTACTTTCCTGTTGCAATTTACGCAGTTCGCCCCCCCACCAACATAGAACCGTGTAGGGCAGCCAAAATTTTCTTCCTGGCACTCCTAGAGGAATCCAAACTGTTCAGCTCCACAACTCGTACATTCCCCTTTAACTTTCTCATGATGATCAAATGCCGCCCGGCAGGAGAGGAGATCAAGGAAAAATCATTCTGCCTTTGAAAGGATTTAAGAATCATCAAAGTATCATCCCTCGACCCCTGGTCTACTATCAGCAGCCGAAAATTAAAATTTGACCAACTTTGCAGGCGAAACAGATCCCACATTACCGGTTCCATAATGTTGGCCGTATCCTTCAAAACAAGCACTAAAAATAAATTCCGCCTCGCGTTCTTGGACTTTCCAATTAAGCGGAGGTAATGGACCAGATATAAAAAATATACGGCCAATGACGTTAATAAAGCGGTTAACCAGGACAAGAAATACCCACCTTTCCAGGGAGTATCATATAATATGCATATCCTGGTCGCGTTGACACATAATAAACACGTCAAAATACCTTATCTGTAAAGGAGTGGCAAAAGTAATGAATTTAGAAGTTGAAAGATGTTCATGCTGTGGACGGTCGCTCCGGGATTCTGACCCATTGGAAAAAGATTATCCCGTGACAATAAAAAAAGGACGAAAACTCTGTTCATACTGTTACCAAGACATGGTAGACCAATTGCCGCGATAGGTTACTTCATGCCAAACTGCTTAATCACCTGATCCTGGATTTCCTTAATTCTCTTTTGCGAATCGGTCTCTACATAAATGCGAAACAGCGGTTCTGTTCCAGAAGCACGAATGAGCAGCCAGGAACCGTCTTCCAAAATTAATTTCAGTCCGTCTTTCGTACAGCGTTCTCGGACTTGGCGGCCGCTAAATGTTTCCGGGGCAAAACTTTTAATTTCCCCGGAGATTCTCTCCTTTTCCTGTGGTTCGACCCGAAGGTCCAACCGCTCGGTGGCCGCCCCTCCGAATTCTTTTTCAATCCGGTGCAGGATCTCACTGAGGGTCTGGCCGTGTACCGCTCTGATCTCCGCCATCAGCAAACAGGCAAGGATTCCGTCCTTTTCCGGAATGTGTCCCTGGATAGAAAGGCCCCCGCTTTCCTCTCCTCCCATAATGCTGCCCCGCTTCATCATCGACTCACCAATATATTTAAACCCCACCGGTGTCTCATCCACCTGAAATCCAAAGGACCGGGCCATCCGATCCAGTAAATGAGTTGTTGCTACGGTACGGGCAACCGGCCCCTTTAAACCACGTGCCGTAAGCAAATGATAATACAGAAGGGACAAAACTTTATTGGGAACAAGATAATCACCATTGGTATCAATCACCCCGAAACGGTCTGCGTCCCCATCCAGCGCCAACCCCAAATCAGCTTTTTCCTCCAACACGCGCTCCCTAAGCTCACCAAGCACCCGGGCGGAGGGTTCCGGCAAGCTTCCCCCGAAAAGAGGATCCCGGAAGTTATGAAGTGCAGTTACCGGGCAGCCTGCTTTCGCGAATATTTCGTCCAAATAATTGATTCCTGCCCCATACATAGGATCAACAAATATTTTTAGATTTGCCCGGCTGATCGCATCCAGATCTATTAGCTTTTTTAGATGCTTTTTATAAGGCGGCATGGGGTCAAACTCTTCATACAGCCCTTGCCCTCCGGCTTCTTCCAGAGGCATTACCCTTACTGCTCCCGTTTTTATTACCTGGGCCAGCTCCTCCTCAATCCGGTCGGTAACAGCGGGAAGGGCCGGTCCGGCATATTCGGGGATAAATTTGATCCCGTTGTATTCTGGCGGGTTATGACTCGCTGTAAGCATCACCGCCCCGCAAGCTTGATAGGTGGTAATAGCAAAGGCAGTAACCGGGGTGGGCGTAGCTCTGTTCACAACCAGCGCTTTGATACCATTTCCCGCCATTACTTTTGCGACCTCTGCTGCAAAATGTTCTGAGAGAAAGCGGTTGTCATATCCGATGATCACCCCGTTTTCCTTCAAGGGGTGCTCCTGTAAAAAATGGGCAATGGCTTGGGTGACCAGTTTGACATTGGAAAATGTAAACTCATCTGCCATTACAGCCCTCCAGCCATCAGTGCCAAATTTTATTCTCTTCATGGTACCCTCCTCAAATTGGTATATCTCCATTTTATTGTAGCAGGCACTTTTCCATTACTCAAGCAATCATTTCCAGCATCATGCTTTATATCCTTGCTTAAGACTTGTTTTATTTTTTACTCCCGGAACCCTAGGAAAAGTCGCTCACATCTCGTGGGCTTTGCAATTGGTCCTTTTTTAAGTCAAGGTAGAGGTTTCCTTCCGAATCAAGCTCTGCCAAGATCACATCTTCCACATTATCTACATTTCTTTTTTTCAGCTCATCCAACAGCCACTCTTCCGTCAGATTATTTTGTACCAGGTTCTGGTGGATAATTACTCCATCCATAATCAGTTCGGAAGAAAGGCCCTGATAATTAGTTGGGATATTTAGATCAGACGAATTTAACGGTTGTTTCTGCTTTTTTAAAAGTACACTTAGTTGGCCGTTAGGCTCAAATATGGCAAACTCCACATCGCCAATATTAAAAACATCTTTCACACGCAGTTGCATGAGCAAGTCGTCTAAGTTGTAGCGCATCGTCCGGAGATTTTCTTCCAGTACTTTTCCGTTATGCACCACAACTGTCGGTTCCCCTTCCAGCACTTTGCGCGCCGGCCGGTTGCGCAGGGCAATAAAGCTAACAGCAATCGTCAAAACCGTAAAAATGACTAAATCCATCATATGGTGCCAGAGATTTGCCCTGCCGTCTGTTGCTACTGTAGCAGCAATCGACCCAAAAGTAACACCTGTAATATATTCATAATAGGTAAGCTGACTCACCTGCTGCTTGCCGATGAGCCGGGTAAAAACCAGGATGGAAAAAAAGGCTAAGAAAGCTTGGACTATTTCTTGGAGAAAACCAACCATTGCCGATCCTCCTAGATTTTTTCTTTTCGATAAAGGAAATAGATTGCCACAAGGCTTGCCAGAATCAAAACAACGGTAAGCCCAATTTCCTGCCAAATAGTCAATTGTACACCACTCCTTCCAAATCATACGGCCACTCTCAAATATTTTAACCGAAATGCTCCGAGCTATCCCTTTCAACAGTCAGTAAAAAACGATGTACCCTTTGGATACATCGTCAAACTGTCAAAATATCAACTTATTTTCAGCTCTCTTTCAGAGCACCTTTTTTTCGATTGCGCAGTAAGGGAATAATTTCCCAAGCAAGAAACATAATTAATATCAGCACCAACAGTAAACCAATTTTCTTTTGGATATAGTAAACAATAAATCCGAGGTAAGGCACAGAGAAAAATACTTTACCGACAACATTCCTTTCCGGCACAGGGCTAAAATCCCGGGCGCCATTGGCGTCCCCTTGAGTTATAAACATTTTCACCCCGTTTGTCTCCTCAATCTCCACGATCCGGTGGGTAATCAGTCTCTCCTGATAGCTCAAATCATGAAAGGTAATAATATCACCCACCGCCAGCATCCCCGGATCTGTCTCTCTGGCCGCAATCAGCGCTCCGGTATCAAATGTCGGCTTCATACTACCCGATACTACTACCATCAAGCGTACTCCCGCCATCACCGGGCAGTCTTTACCCCATCGTTCACCGAGAAACAACAGCACAGCTACCGTAATTATAATACTAGAAAGAAATAACATTCCAACCCAGGACACCCACCCGGCCATTCGTTTTTCTGTCAACAAACTGCCCGGCCCCCGCTTCATACTTTATATTTCATCAGCAGTATAACAGTTGGGCCGGTAGAAAGCGGCAAGTCCCTGTCGAGACGGGCGCAGTTGTTTTCCGGTCTAAACTGCCCGGTTAGACAGAAAGGACAGGCTCTCAACAACTGCCTGTCCTATTTATCCATATTCAGCTAAAAAACTTTATGGGAAATACCAAGGTACTGTCGGAAAAAACTTTTCTAAAGCTTCCGAGCCCAGAAAGAAAGCCTTTTAAACTCCTTAGCGTCGATCCCCTGTATTTTAGCCCGATCCAGCAAATAATCGGGATAGGGATAGACGTCGAAGCGGGGCTTTTCAGGATCGGGAAGGGTCACGTAGCGAAAAGCCCGGGCAATGTCTGCCCTCTCCTTTTGGATTTTGGCAAAAAAACTAGTGCCGTCCGGGATGGAGGCAATAGCTAAGGAAAGGGCCTCCAGGATTACTTCCGTCTTCACAATACGGCCGTGGGGCTTAGCTCCAAACTCCCCAATAATCCGCACAGCCTCTTTTCCCCCTAAAGAACCGATGAGCCAGATGGTTCCACGGATCAGCATGGGGTAACGATAATCCTCCAAAAGTGGAAGAAGATCCGGTATCACTTTTTGATTACGAAAATGGTAAAGGCATTCCAGGACCCGAAGCCGCCATTCTTCATCTTTTTCTTGTTTTAGATACGCCAGCAGTTCCGGAATAATTGAAGAATCCTTTAAACGTCCCAGTGTGATAAAAGCCCGGGACCTGACCTTGTAATCGTCATGTTCCAACAGAGGAAATATCCTTTGAGCGACCCCGGCAAATCCCCTGCCCGCTTTTTCCACTTTGGGCAAAATCTCCAGGAGCTGTTCCGGTGCTGCCCCCGAAAGCATATCCAAATAAGCAGCCACCCGTTCCTCAAGAGCAGATGGTTGACTTTCCGACACAGACAGCCCCTCCTCTCAATGCCCGTCCTGTTTCACGGCTTCCCATTTTCGCGCGGCCAATACACCCAGGCTCGCCCCCAGTACGTCATTGACAATGTCTAATAATTGAGGAGTACGTCCGGGCACAAAGTACTGGTGCAGTTCATCGCTAATTCCGTAAAGGAAACAGATTAAAATTGTGGTAACAATAATATTTTTCCCTGATGTGGTTTTTCGTAAAGCATAAAACACAAAAATGCTTAAAATAAAGAAAGCTGCCAAATGACCCCAATTTAAATTCCCCAGGAAGGAAAACATCCTGTTTAGTTCACTCCCGGTCCGTCCGGAAAGAAAAAAAATAACACCGGCCCAACAAAGAGCAGGAATCCAGTAAAATGTTTTCGCCTTCATCATATCATTGTCCTTTCCGGTAAACGCTAATCACATCTTCAAACAATCGAAAAAGGATAAAAAGGGAGCCTGTCCTAAATCAAAGACATACTCCCTAAAAAATTGAACTATTCCACTGTCACCAGCCAGTTTGCGACCCAGCCCTCCTGACCGTCTGCCAATTCTATTTTATACCAGCCGTTCTCCTCCAGTAAAAAGGTACCGGTATCTCCTTCAGTTAAAGTCGTAACCCGATCGTAACTGGTACCGGGGCCGGTCCGGATGTTGGCTGATGATCCGCTTACAGTGACTTTTTTGCCTTCCCGAGACGATTGCTGTGTAGACTTGCCCTTGTCATCATCGTTATTTTTCGTATTGGGAGAACTTGAGCTCCCACTTTTTCCGGGAAGAGAATCTATCTTGTCTTCAAGCAGGTCTACTTTTGCCTGCAGTTCATCAATTGTTTTTTGCAGATCAGCAACCTTTTTGCCAACTGCCTCCTCCACGTAACTCTGGGCTACGAGAGGATCATCGGCCGAACCGGGAATCGTCCCCGCTGCCTGTACTATTTGTCCAATTACAAACCCCACTGCCAAAAACACCATTGATGCCACCACTAAAAGCGCTCCACGCCCTTTGGTCATGCCAACACTCCCTCCTTAACCTGACTAACCAAACCACAGCCTAAACATCACCCAATTAAATTCTCTCATATTCATCGCCGCTTAAGAGGCAAAACTCTCAGCCGCCAATTGAATGTTTTGCTTCACTGCCGGAGACACCGGTTACAGCTTTACGCCCGCTAATAATGCCAATCCGGTTTGCCCCCACCAGAGTAACAATCGAAATCGCAATTAAAATAAACACACTCTGGGCAGTAGTCAACATAGTTAAAAGAACTGCACTGCTCCCCAAAAGAAAAGTAATTGCATAAATAACAAGTACTGCCTGTCTATGACTCAGCCCCATTTCCAACAGGCAATGGTGCAAGTGTCCCTTATCCGCTTGGAAAATAGGCTTTTTATTATTAAATCTTCTAATAATGGCAAAGAAGGTATCCATAATAGGTATGCCAAGAATAATCACCGGGATAAATAAAGATATCACCGTCGCCCCTTTGGAAAGCCCCATGACCGCCAGTGCACCTAAATTAAACCCCAGAAACATTGACCCGCAGTCTCCCATAAAAAGCTGAGCCGGGTGGAAATTATAGCGCAAAAAACCCAGCGCACCGGCACCGAGAAATAGGGCTAAACTTACCACTGCAAATTGATCCTGTGTCCAAGCTACCACCGCCAGAGTTATCGCGGCAATAGCAGAAACCCCTGCTGCCAAACCGTCCAAGCCGTCAATTAAATTCACCGCATTGGTAACCCCGATTACCCAGAAAACAGTGACAGGAATGCTCAGATATCCGAGGGAGATAATGCCGCCGTTCAACGGATTGGTAATAAACTGAACTTCAACACCATAATGTACCAGCACCAAACCAGCCATTATCTGCCCAAGAAGTTTTATTTTCGGCGATATTCCCCTGAGGTCATCAACCAAACCAAGCATCATCACCAGTGTCCCGCTAATCAACAGCCCCATGACCGGACGGCTCATGTCCTGGATGAAAAGAGACGGAAGCAAAAAGCCAGCATAAATTGCCACCCCGCCAATCCGAGTGATCAATCCGTGATGAACCTTGCGCTCATTGGGTTTATCAACGGCCCCCACTAAAATGCCTACATTTTTCATGACAGGGGTCAGCAAATATGCTATAACAAATGCTGTCAAGACAGTCAAAACCATACTGTACATTTTTTAACCTCTCCCTGTAATTTCTCTTTATTCAAAACCTAATTAAGTTTAATACCGTTCAGGAAAAAAGACAAGCAAAATAATGTCAGTTTTCCACGGCAAACATGATTTCCCCGGCACAGGCAATCTCGCCATCCACATAAGCAGTGGCTTTTGCCTTACCTACATTGCGCCGGAAATTAAGAACTTCCACTTCCAGGCGCAGGACATCTCCCGGGATAACCTGACGGCGAAAACGCAGTTTATCTATCCCGGCAAAAAAAGCAATCTTCCCGGCATATTCGGGTTTGGAAAGCACCAATACAGCACCGGTTTGGGCAAGGGCTTCTACAATCAATACCCCCGGCATCACCGGATAACCGGGGAAATGGCCTTCAAAAAAGTGTTCGTTGGCAGTTACATTTTTCTGTCCAACAATCCGCCGTCCCTCTTCCAACTCCAGGATCTTGTCCACTA
>JBMNTN010000019.1:0-35486 GCA_050945755.1 Bacillota bacterium
CTCAGTGGCAAAAAAAGGATATCTCTGCCTGACCGGCGCCGGCAGCCTAACGGTAAATGGCTGGAAGTTTTGGGTGCGGCGGAGCATAACCTAAAAAACATCGATGTCGCTATTCCGCTGGGCACATTTACTTGTATTACCGGGGTATCTGGTTCCGGAAAGAGTACTCTGGTAAACGAAATTATCTTTCCGGCTTTGGCTCAAAAATTAAACAGGGCGAGAATCATGCCGGGTTATCACCAGGAAATTAAGGGGATTGAGCACCTGGAAAAGGTAATTAATATTGACCAGTCCCCCATTGGGCGGACACCTCGTTCCAACCCGGCCACTTATACCGGGGTTTTTGATGCCATTCGGGAGCTGTTTTCTTTGACAACAGAAGCCAAGATGCGAGGTTATAAGCCTGGCCGGTTTAGTTTTAATGTGAAGGGCGGACGGTGTGAAGCTTGTCAGGGTGACGGGATAATTAAAATTGAAATGCATTTTCTCCCTGATGTTTACGTACCATGTGAAGTATGTAAAGGAAAACGTTATAACCGGGAAACATTGGATGTACGTTATAAAGGGAAAAATATTGCTGATATCTTAGATATGACGGTTGACCAAGCGGAAGAGTTTTTTCAAAACATCCCGAAAATTCACCGCAAGATGAAGACACTGCAGGATGTGGGACTGGGGTATGTTCGCTTGGGACAACCTGCCACCACTCTTTCCGGGGGCGAGGCCCAGCGGGTGAAGCTGGCGACAGAACTGAGCCGGCGCAGCAACGGGCGGACATTGTATATTCTTGATGAGCCCACCACGGGACTGCATGCCGACGATATTAAACGGCTCCTTGAGGTGCTGGATCGTTTAGTGGAAGCAGGGGATGCTGTTTTAGTGATTGAACACAACTTAGATGTGATCAAGAGAGCGGACTATATAATCGATCTGGGCCCGGAAGGCGGCGATCGGGGCGGAGAAGTGATTGTTGTGGGAACCCCGGAAGAAGTGGCAAAAACAGAAGCCTCTTATACCGGGCATTTTGTCCGGAAAATTTTGGAGCGTGATACTCATGGACCTGGAAACCAAGCTTAACCTTCTCCCTAATAAACCCGGCGTTTATCTGATGAAGGATGAACGGGGGAAAATTATTTATGTGGGGAAGGCTACTTTTCTGCGCCAACGGGTGCGTTCCTATTTTCAGAACAGCCGGCATCATACTCCCAAGGAAATTTCCTTGGTGCAAAGGATTGCAGATTTGGAAACAATTGTGGTGGATTCCCCGGTGGAAGCACTGATCCTGGAAGGCAACCTGATTAAGCAATACCGGCCTCGCTATAATGTGCGCTTAAAGGACGACAAGCACTATCCATATCTAAAGATTACTTTGGAAGAGGAATATCCCCGGGTGTTGGTGGTTCGTTCTACCCAGCCAGACGGGGCGAAGTATTTCGGACCGTATACCAGCAGCAATGCAATGAACGAGACTTTAAAATTAATCAGAGAGGTATTCCCGGTTCGATCATGTAAGGATCGGGATTTAAAGCAAAAGAAGAGGCCGTGTCTCAATGCCCATATTAATAAATGTACCGGGCCCTGTACCGGGAAAATCAGCAAAGAAGAGTACGGGGAAATGGTTCGGCAGCTAATCCTTTTTTTGGAAGGGCGGCAGCAGGAGATTATCCGGGATTTGGAGAAGAGGATGCAGGATGCGGCGGAAGACTTGAGATTTGAAGAAGCAGCCCGGATCCGGGATCGGATCAATGCCGTGAAGCAAGTGATAGAAAAGCAAAAGGTGGAAAATGATAGCTTTGAAGATCGGGATGTCGTTGCTCTTGCCACGGAAGATAATGAAGCTGTAGTACAGGTCTTTTTTGTCCGCAAAGGGAAAGTTATTGGACGGGATCATTTCTTTTTAACCAATGCTGAGGGTGACCAGAAAGAGCTGCTTTTAAGTGTTTTTTTACACCAGCATTACAGCCGCATGGATTATATTCCCCCGGAAATTGTTGTGGAACATGAACCGGAAGATCTGGACCTGCTGGTCCAGTGGCTGTCCAATAAACGGCACAAGAAAGTATCTGTTCATGTGCCCCGGCGGGGGGATAAAAAACGGTTAGTAGAGCTAGTGGCCAAAAATGCCCGGATCCTGCTGGATCAGCATCGTTCTGCGCAAAACCGCCGCTCGGAGGAGGCTGCCCAAGCCTTGGAGGAGCTGCGCCAGGTACTGAAACTTCCTCGGACGCCCCATCGCATTGAATGCTATGATATTTCCAATATTCAGGGGACTAATTCTGTTGGTTCCATGGTAGTATTTATCAACGGAGAACCAAAGCCATCCCAGTACCGGAGGTTTAAAATCAAGACGGTGCAAGGGCCTAACGACTTTGCTTCCTTGCAGGAGGTTGTCTCCCGACGGATAAAGCGGGGTCAGGAGGAACGGGTCCGGGTGCGGGAAGCCCGTTTAGAAAGTAAAGATGCCAAGTTTATCGACTTTCCGGATCTGATGATTATTGACGGGGGAAAGGGCCAGCTTTCCGCAGTAAAGGGAGTGTTGGATAAACTGGGGTTGGATATCCCAGTGTTTGGTCTGGCCGAAGAGTTTGAACATCTTTTTTCTCCAGGCGAAAGCAGCCCGATAATCCTTACCCAAAACAGCCCTGCGTATTATTTAGTTCAGCGTATCCGGGACGAGGCCCACCGCTTTGCCATTACCTACCACCGGAAACTGCGGGGCAAAGCACAGGTTAAATCAGTGATTGATGATATCCCCGGCATCGGGCCGATCCGGAAAAAAGCGCTCCTTAATGCCTTTGGTTCCCTGTCAAGACTGGCTCAAGCCCCACTGGAGGAAATTGCGATGGTAGAAGGAATGAACCGGAAAGCAGCAGAATCTGTTTTTAATTTTTTGCATAAACAGGAGAAGTAAGGGGCGGATGCTGCTGGTGTAGTATGGAAAAAGGAGGACCCATCATGAAGTTTAAACTGATAGCTTCCGACCTGGATGACACCCTCTTGGATGGGCAGGGCTTTATTTCCCCCCGGACCAAGGAAGCGATTAAAAAAGCCAGGGAAAAAGGGGTTTATGTTACTCTGGCCACCGGGCGCATGTACCGGTCGGCAGTTTGCTTTGCCGAAGAGCTGGAAATTGACGTGCCCCTAATCACCTACCAGGGAGCTTTGGTAAAGACATCGACAACCAAAGAAGTGATGTATCACCGCCCGGTGCCTTTGGAATTAGCTCGGCAGGTGATTGCCCGCGGGGAGGCGAAAGGGCTGACCGTTAATCTTTATGTGGAGGATTCACTTTTTGTGAGCAAGCTGACCCCTGAAGCAGAAAGGTATGCCAAGGTGGCCAGGGTGCCGATTGAGCCGGTAGGCGACCTGCAGAAGTTTTTAAATCAGGAACCCACCAAAGTGCTGCTGATTGGCAATGAAAAGATATTGGAACCGTTATGGGCCGAAGAAAAAGAAATTTTTGGCAATACCCTATATATTACAAAATCCAAACCCTATTTTTTAGAGTATACCCATCCGCAGGCAACTAAGGAGCAAGGGTTGATGGCGGTAGCCCGGCACCTGGGCGTTGCCCGGGAAGAAATAATTGCTTTCGGGGATAATTATAATGACCTTGAGCTTTTACGTTATGCCGGGTTTGGCGTTGCCATGAGCAATGCCCCGGAAAGGGTAAAAGAAGAGGCTGATTATATTACAGGTTCAAATATCGAAGAGGGCGTGGCGGAAGCCATCGAAAAATTTGTCTTGTCCTGAGAAGTAAGATGATGAGATAAGTGTTTTACGGGGGAAAATAAAGGTGCTTGCCGGATCTGTATTGATTAAGGGGCAGTAATAATCGGCGTTTTTACCGGATATGATGAAAGTGAAAACTGTATGCTAAAACTACCGAGCGAATGCATAACGGCAATGATTCCTAGCTATGATATTGATATTATTTACGGATGTTTTCACCGGGAAAGAGAATGAGGCATCCGGGAGTCGAATTAAAGGAGGTTCATAGTATTATGGGATATCGCGTTGATCTGGATCGGGAAGAAGACTTAAAGAAGGCTGACCCGGAAAATATGCTGGAAGCATTGGCAGGTTTGGCCGATCAGTGCCGCCGAGCGGTGGAATTGGCAGAAAAGGTGGACTTGAACTACACCGGAACTTTTCGCAATATAGTTGTCACCGGCTTGGGAGGTTCCGCCATTGGCGGAGATTTTTTACGGGTATTGGCCGGGGAAAAAATAAATATTCCGGTTACCGTGAATAGAAGTTACACTTTACCTCGCTATGTCAATGAAGAGTCTTTGATTTTTGCCGTCAGTTATTCCGGAAATACAGAGGAAACCCTGAGCGCTTATGAAGATGCCAAAAAGAAAGGTGCTGCCATATTTGTCATTACCGGCGGAGGAAAGCTAGCGGAAAAGGCCCGGCAGGATGGGATTCCTCTCATTAGTGTTCCAGGGGGGCTGCAGCCCCGAGCGGCTACCGGATACTTATTCTTGCCGATGGTGATCGTTGCTGCCGGACTGGGATTGATGCCTGATCCGAAGGAAGATATTGCGGACTTGGTGCGTTCTTTGGAGGAGGTGCAAAAGCGGCTTGCTCCACAGGTCGGGGAAAAGGAAAATCCGGCGAAGCAGCTGGCAAAGCTTTTTTATGAGAAAATTCCTGTTATCTGGGGTGCCTCCGGGACTACGGAGACTGCCGCCATGAGATGGAAGGGGCAAATCAATGAGAACAGCAAAGCCCCGGCCTATTTTAATGTATTGCCGGAGTTAAATCATAATGAAATTGTGGGAACCGAGATTCCCGGAGATATTTTGGAAAAAGTGGAACTGGTTTTTCTCCGGGACCGGGAGGACCATCCCCGGGTAGCTAAAAGATTTGAGATTACCAAAGAGATTATCGGAGATCGGGTGAGCGGGGTGACGGAAGTGTGGGGCGAAGGAAACTGTCTGCTTTCCCGGATGATGACTGTTACCTATATTGGTGACTATACCAGCGTGTATTTAGCACTCCTTTACGGAATTGATCCCAGTCCAGTCAAGCTAATCACTCTGTTAAAAAATAAACTGGCCGAAGTCTGATCTAGGACAGCTTGGAGGCTGTGCTCATTTTTAATCTCGCAACGTTCCGCTTCAAAAAAACTCAGATACCATTTAGTTAACTTATTGATAAGGGTATTTAAGTTTTTTTCACTTCACGGCTTCGGTCAAGATATTGTATGAGCTCGGTACTAAAAGGGATCGGTGCAAACTCGCTACGCTCAAACAAGCACCGATCCTATTCTTTTAGTACCTGCGCTCATTTATTAAATCTCGCAACGTTCCGCTTCAAAAACTTAAATACCAGTTATAATAAATTTTTCGCAGATTGAACTGGTGTATAGCTGCGCGTGCCCGGCATATAATAGAGATTAACATCTTTCCAAGGAGCCGGAAAATGAGATTTACGGGAGATTATCATACTCATTCAACTTATAGTGACGGGCGAAATACTATTGTAGAGATGGTTGATGCTGCCCGCAAAAAGGAGCTTGGCGAAATTGCCATTACAGACCACGGGCCGCGGAATATTGGTGTGGGAGTAAAAGGACCGGGTACCTTTTTAGTCATCAAAGATGAGATTGGAAAACTGCAGGAAAACAGGGAGGATATTAAAATATTAGCCGGGGCGGAAGCCAACATCATCAGCTGCGCCGGTGAAATTGACATACCTGTTAAAATTGTGAAAGAACTGGATATTTTACTGGTGGGACTTCATCCCTATGTTTGGCCAAAAACTTTTCTTGACGGGATTTCCTTTGTTTTAGGCAATCAACTTTCCCGGGCAGTACCCTTGTTTAAAAAGAAGATTAAAAATACCAATACAAAAGCATTGGTAGAAGCTATGCATAAATATTCTGTGAAAGCAATAACCCATCCGGGTTTAGGTATGCCGGTAGATTTAGATGAGGTTTGCCGTGCCTGCCTTGCTACAGATACTGCTTGGGAAATTAACACGGGGCATAGTTTTCAAACGGTAAACGAAGTTCAAAAGGCGGCACGAAAAGGGGTTAATTTTATTGTAAACAGTGATGCTCATTTTTGCAAAACAGTGGGTACACTGGAGTCTGGCCTGACTCTTTTGACTCATGCTAATGTAGACCCGGAACAAATAATCAACATAGAGGTGTAAAAATCATTGACAATTAGGAGATGGCAACAGACAATGGGAATAGACGAAAAAAATTCAGGGGCTGCATTAAGGAAGTGACGTTTATGCCGGATAAGACTAAAAGGGACTTTCAGTTGGAAATCATTACCGGAATGTCTGGGGCGGGCAAATCCCAGGTGATTCATTCTCTGGAGGACTTAGGCTTTTATTGTGTCGATAATCTCCCGCCCAACCTGATTCCCAAATTTACTGATTTAATATCCCAGTCCAGGGGAAAGGTTCTAAAGGCTGCATTGGTTATTGACATTAGGGGAGGGGAGTTCTTTCCCGCTCTCTTTGAAGCACTTTCTCAATTGAGAGCTCAGGGAATAAAGTATGAAATATTATTTCTGGAAGCATCAGATGAAACATTGGTACGCAGGTTTAAGGAAACCCGGCGGCGTCACCCCCTGGCACCCCATGGCCGGGTGCTGGAAGGAATCATTGAGGAACGGGTAAAGCTGCAGGAATTACGAGGAATGGCGAATAAGATCATCGATACTTCCGACCTATCCAATCACCAACTCAAGGAACAAATTGTCAACTTATTTTCCCAAAATAAAAGGGACAGCTTATCCATTACCGTGATGTCATTTGGTTATAAATACGGTATTCCTTTGGATGCCGATTTAATTGTTGACGTGCGTTTTTTACCTAATCCTTTCTATGTGGAAAGTCTTAAGCCTTATACCGGGCACCACAAGACGGTAAAAGACTATGTGATGGGGACTGCTACCGCAAAGGCCTTTTTACGACGCTATCTGGGATTATTAAATTTTTTGATTCCCCATTATGCTACTGAAGGCAAATCCCATTTGGTAATTGCCATTGGCTGCACCGGAGGGCAGCACCGTTCTGTAGTACTGACAAATAAAATAGGCAAAGCGTTGTCTCATAGGGGGTACTTGGTTTCTGTTTCGCACAGGGATATTTTTAAAGCGGGTGTGAAAAAGGAATGAAGTGGTTAAAATGGTTTTATCCCGGCATAGGTATTAAGAGATGGCTTGCCGTAATTATTGGTGGCTTATTTCTTGTCGCTGAAGGTTTGGCTATTGCCGGTGACACGGAAATATTAAATTTTGTAGAAAAACAATTACAGAGTTTTGTGACCGTTTATGCAGGAGGGGCATTTAAACCGGTAGTTGGGGCAATTATTGTCGGCATTGGTTTTTTAATTGCTTATCTAGGGTTTCACCGGCTGATTAAAAATATTTTAGATGCTGTTTTGCCGGAAAAGGGTTCCCCTTTGGGGGAGGTATTGTTCCAAAAGTGCCAGTTGAAGAAAGGCCCTAAAATTGTTGCGATTGGCGGGGGCACAGGGCTGTCTACCTTGCTCAGGGGCTTAAAGGAAGTTACCGCTAATATTACGGCGATAGTTGCTGTGACTGATGACGGGGGCAGCTCCGGAAAACTTAGAGGAGACTTAAACATGTTGCCTCCCGGGGACATTAGGAACTGCCTGGTTGCTCTGGCCGATACGGAAAATGCAATGGAAGAGCTGTTTAATTATCGTTTTACTTCCGGTTCCGAGTTGAAAGGTCACAGCCTGGGTAATTTATTGATAGCGGGATTGACCCAGACTACCGGGAATTTTGCTACGGCAGTACAGGAAGCAAGCAGGGTGTTGGCGGTACGGGGCCGGATTCTCCCTGTTACCCTGGACAATGTTGTTCTGAAGGGCGAAATGAATGACGGGCGGATTGTGACTGGGGAAACTAGTATTGTCGCCGACCCGGCATCGATTAAACGGGTTTTTTTGGAACCTCGACACTGCAGGCCACTGGAAGCAGCGGTGGAGGCAATCCGCGCAGCAGATGCTGTTATTTTAGGACCAGGAAGCCTGTACACCAGCATTATACCTAATCTGCTGGTTCCGGGAATTACTCAGGCAATTAAGCAGTCCCGGGCGGAAGTCTATTATTTGTGTAATATGATGACCCAGCCGGGGGAAACAGACGGCTATAAGGTATCACATCATATAAAAGCGGTGATCGACCACTGTGGGATGAACCTGATTGACAAAGTAGTAGTAAATAAAGATGAAATTTCCAAGAAGTTGCGCGGCAAGTATAAGGAAAAGGGGGCTGAGCCGGTAGTCCTTGATACCGTTGCTGTTGGAGAAATTCCTGTAAAAATAATTACGGGCAGTTTAAGTTCACAGAGTGATTATGCGCGCCATGACCCAATGAAACTGGTGGACCTATTATGCCGGGAAATCCAGGGAAATGCAACAGCAATTATCAAGAAGAAATAGAACTTTTTAAACCAAATTCTTTTTGCATGATTCCTTTGGCAGGTGGAAGAATAGTAGTGACTTTCTGCCAAAGGAGGTGATAACATGCCCGGCAGATTTAAATCTTTTTTAATATCCGGTTTGATCATTTTGGCTCTTTTACTCGGTGCTGCTTGTGCTCCTGCCCAAAGGCCGTTAGATCCTACGCCAACCCGGAATCCGGCTCAGGCTCCGGATATGAGGCAAACGCCCCCGGCGACACCCCAGCCGCCGACACCGCAAACTCCCGGAGTGCCGGCGACTCTGGCAGATACGATTGCAGATGAAGTTGCCCGGATCAATGGTGTTGAATCAGCCAATGTGCTGGTTGTAGGGAGAACGGCTTTTGTTGGCTGTAACCTGGATAAGGAAATGGATGATGGGCAGGTAGAAACACTGAAAGATGACATCGCGGACAGAGCGAGAGAATTTGACCAGGTTACGGACTGCCTGGTCAGTGCCGATCCGGATGTAGTGGAACAGATTCGGGATATATCGGAAGGACGAAGTACGCCAGACTCTATTGGGGATTTGTACCAGCGTCTTAAACCGCAAAGTTAACGAAGAAACTGAGCGCCTGTTTAGGGGCGCTCAAACTGTTTTCTATCAGGCAATGTTTGGCTGCGAAAAACTTAAGTACTTTTCGACGAATTGAGCGTCCGTTTAAGGGCGCTGTTTTATGATATAATATACTGGGGGGGCTGGTAGGGATGTCCTTTTCGGTTAAGACCAAGAACGAGTTGGCCAGAATTATATCCAGCAAGAAATGCTGCCAGCTGGCAGAATTTATCGCCTTGGTCCGCATGGACGGGGTGGTGCAAATCAGCGCGAACCAAAAAGTATCTGTGGCGATCATAACGGAAAATGCTGCTGTGGCCAGAAAAATATTTAAACTGGCCAAAGAACTATTTGACCTTCAAACGGAAATTATCGTATATAAAAAAAACAGGTTAAAAAAGAATAATGTTTATTCCGTGCGGATACCGCCCCAGCCTCAAGTGGCGGAATTGCTCCATACTTTAGGTTTGATTGACCAAAATAACCGGTGGAATCCGGGATATCGGGACAAGCTTCCTCAAGAAATCTTGCAAAAACAGTGTTGCAAACGGGCATACTTAAGAGGAGCTTTCCTTGGCGGAGGGTCGGTAAATAACCCCGAGGGTACCTATCATCTTGAGATTATTACCAATAACAGAGAACATGCAACTGTTATTGCCAAGCTTTTTAAGGGGTTTGACCTGCCGGTTAAAATCAGTCAAAGGAAAAAATGGCAAGTAGTATACCTTAAAGAGAGCGAGCAGATTGTTAATTGTTTAAACATTATGGGAGCGCACCATGCGCTTCTGGAATTTGAAAATACCAGGATTATTAAAGGAGTACGCAACCAGGTGAATCGCCTGGTAAACTGTGAAACCGCGAATTTAAACAAAACTGTGGATGCTGCGGTACGGCAAATAGAATCAATAAAAAAGGTTCAAGCAGTAATTGGACTGGAAAAACTGCCTCAGGGACTACGGGAGATTGCCGAACTGCGCCTGGCATATCCCCATATCAGCTTAAAGGAACTTGGGGAAGCCGTTTCTCCCAAAATTGGCAAGTCAGGAGTTAATCACCGGATGAGGAAGCTGGAATTGATTGCGGAAAAAATTGGGGGGATGGAATACTCCACACCGGATATTAGTGTTAAGACGCAAAAAGGGAAAGTTAGATTAAGGGATCCTAAATAAAAGCATCGGTTTTATCCCATTTGGGGATGGCCCGGGAAGGACTATTTTATCTGTCCGGTATGAAAGCGGTAACCGAAAGATTTCTCTAGGTTTTTATTGTCGAAACAAGAGGAATTTCGATACTTTAAAAAGAATAGTATTATCCAAGAGAACTAATTGATTAGGGTGAGAATATGATGGAGCCCAAATTAATACTTGAGCAGACGCAAAAACTAATTATGACTCCGGAACTGAAACAGGCGATTACCGTTCTGACCCTGCCTTCATTAGAACTGTCCAATTATATTCAGAAGCAATTAGAAGAGAATCCGGTCTTGGAGATTCCGGACGGGATGGAGAATATGACTAATTTATCCAATGAGGAAGATCCATCAATTAATTTGAAGGAACTGTTTGCCGATAGCAGCGACCTGGGGATTGGTTCTTACACTCCAAGGGAACAGAAGGAAAGAGTCTTTGAACCGGTTGCTGTTCAACATTCATCGCTACAGGACTATTTAAAGTTCCAACTGCATATTATCAAATTGACTGCCCGCCAGCAGTCTATTGGGGAGTTTATTATTGACAATATCAGCAAGGATGGATATTTGGGCATATCTCCTGATGAAATGGCTTATAGCTTAAAGGTTGATGTTTCTCAAATAGAAGAAGTGCTAAATATAATAAAAAATTTTGATCCCCCAGGCATAGCTGCCTCAAGCCTGGCCGAGTGTCTTAAACGACAGATAGATTCTAGCCATCCAAAGTATAATATTTTAATGCAGCTGATTGATGCCCATCTGGATGATCTTGCCGCGAACAGATTGTCCGTTATTGCTAAAAACCTGAAACTTACTCTACCGGAAACTCAGGAATTGGTTGATGAGATTAAGACATTGAATCCTAAGCCGGGGTTGCTGTATTCATCTGATGACTCGGTTGAGTATATTTTACCGGATGTGGTTATTGAGCGGGTTGGAAGTGAGTATGTGGTTTTAGTTAACGATACCTCTGTTCCCCGCCTCAATATTAATCCATATTACCGCAGCATGGTCCTAAACAATGGGAACATCGATGATAACGCCCGGAAGTTTGTGGAAGGTAAATTGAATTCGGCTGTGTGGCTGATTAAAAGCATTGAGCAGCGGCGGCTTACTTTATTTAAAGTAGCGACAACGGTAATTGAGTATCAGCGAGATTTCTTAGATAAAGGTATTGCCTATTTGGTGCCTTTGACACTAAAAGAAGTAGCGGATAGAATCGATGTACATGAGTCTACCGTGAGCAGAGCTATTGCCGGCAAATATGTCCAAACTCCGCGGGGGACCTTTTCCTGGAAGTTCTTTTTTGCCAGCGGTATAGTTACTTCTGAAGGGGATGCTACTTCTGCTAATTGGGTAAAAAAGATGATTCAGGATTTAATAGCTGAAGAAAACGTGAAGCAGCCGCTGAGTGACCAGAAACTAACCAATCTTTTGGCAGAAAAAGGTATTAAAATTTCCCGTCGGACAGTTGCTAAATATCGAGAGGAGTTGAGTATTCCCAGTTCCAGCAAAAGGAAAAGATATTAAGTAAATTTAATATTGTGAGTGATGACATTTCCGCAATAAAGCAAACATATAGCAATTATTTCATCTTGTGCTGAAAGGTACAATTCGATAAACTTAAATTAAGCAAAATATCAGGCACATTGTTGAAAGGTATATGCTGTATGATAAACAAGAGAGATTTTCATAATCATTAAATAGCCGAATGAGTGTATTCCCTCTTCGGCTTTTGTTATATTGATCTGCCAACTATGATTAATGACCGATTTGGCAAAATGAATCAAAGCCGAAGACGAGAAAGGGCGAACAAGGATGACATATAATTATAATACTATTGTGGAATCAATTCTCAGCGGAAATGCGTCAGCTGTGAGAGGACAAGTCAAGGATGCTTTGTCACAGGGCTCTGATCCGGTGGAAGTGATTACCCGGGGCCTTGTAGCGGCGATGGATTCCGTTGGGTCCAGATTTGAGCAAAATCAAATATATGTGACAGAGCTTCTCGTTACCGCCCGAGCGATGCATGCCGGATTGGAGGAACTGCGTCCATATATGGCGGCTACCAACACTCCTCCCGCCGGGAGAGTCCTTTTAGGTACTGTAGCCGGTGATTTACATGATATCGGGAAAAATATGCTGGGTTTACTTTTGGAAGCGTCAGGATTTGAAGTAATCGATTTGGGGATAGATGTCTCCCCCGCTCGGTTTGTGGAAGCGGTAGTGAAGCATCGGCCTCAGGTTTTATGCATGTCTGCGCTGCTTAGTACTACAGTTTCCGCCATGGGAGATACTACTGAGGCATTAAGAGAGGCAGGCCTCAGGGACCAGGTAAAAGTAATTGTGGGAGGAGCTGCTTTAACACAAGAGCTGGCCCGAAAAGTTAGGGCTGACGCTTATGCACCTGATGCCATTACCGGTATTCAAGTGATAAAAAAAATGGTTGAATCTCAGGAGAGTATACCTTCTCCTGTAGTTTTGGAAACAGTATTTTCCGGAAGTACACTGGAAGAATTGCAGGATGCTTTTTCCTCTTTGATTGGACTACACCTAATTGTTGTCGATTCCTGGGGACAACCTCTTTCTACAGTAGGCCGCTTTCCCGAATGTTCCGGGTACTGTGAAAAGGCCAGCAAATTCTTAAATAATAAAGTGGGAAGTAACCGCTATGATACCATTCCCTTGTGGAAAGGATTAAAAGATGCTTTTGCCTATCGTTGTTATGCGGGTTTAATTGAAATTTCTTATCCGCTTATTGCCGATGTGGGGAAAGTAGGCGCGATTATTTGCGGACACTTTTTAATGGAAGATGATTGCCCACCTGGGGAAAGACCGGAAGGTTTAACGATATTGACGCCGGAACGTTTGGAAATGGTTTGCAAGCTTTTGGCTTTTATTGGAGGCAGAATTACTGATCTCAGTCAGGTATTGTTATCGAACCGTCAATTAGAAGAACAGAGGGCTCATTTTCTTCATTTTATGCAGCGCCAGCACCAGTTGGAGGAGGCTTTACGGGATGCAGAACTAAAAGCACTGCAATCCCAAGTGAATCCTCATTTTATGTTTAATGCCTTAAATGTGATTGCTCGTTTGGCGCTATTGCAGAAGGATTTTCAAACCGAGCGGGTAGTGGGAGCATTAGCTCGCTTGATGCGTTATAGTCTCTATCAAGTAAAGGTAATGGTTACTGTCCGGGAAGAAGTAAAGGCGGTGCAGGACTATCTTTTGATTCAGAAGGCCCGGTTTCAAGGACGGATTGACAGTTCCGTTGAGGTGGATGAAAAAGTATTGGAAGCCAAAATGCCTTGTATGATCCTGCAGCCCCTAGTTGAAAATGCCTGCTTACACGGGTTGGAACCTTTGAAACAAGGGGGAACAATTAAGGTGCGGGGCTGGATGGAAAACAGCCAAGTGTGTTTTCAAATTGAGGATAATGGGGTTGGCATGTCGGAACAGTTAAAAAAAGATATTTTCCACATGCAGGTAAAGTCTGACAGCAGGGGACAGGTGAGTGGACTGGGCTTGGCCAATGTCCTGCGCCGAATGCAGTATCAATTTGGCAGCAGCTGCGCTTTGGATATTAATAGTTCTCCGGGGAAGGGTACCTGTCTAAAGCTTTCCTTTCCATATCAAACCGGTGAGGGGGCGAGTGATTGATGTTGAAAATTATGATTGTTGATGACGAACCTCTTGAACGGCAGGCAATTCGCATGATTTTGGAAAACTACCGGCCAAAATACCGGATAGTAGGGGAGGCCGGTGACGGAGAAGAAGCTGTGGAGGTGGCCAGGCGCGTAAAGCCTGAAGTAATTTTATTGGATATCAAGATGCCGGGATTGAGCGGGATAGAAGTAGCCCATATTCTGCGTCCGGAACTGCCGTCAACCCGATTAGTGATTGTCAGCGCTTATGGGGAGTTTGATTATGCCAAGCAGGCTGTGACTTTAGGGATATCCGAATATCTTTTAAAACCGGTGGATACAGAAGAACTGGTTGTTCTTTTAGATCGGTTGTACGAGGAGATAAAAGCGGAGCAAGAGTCTGTGGAAGAGATGGAAAAGCTGCGTGCCGCCTTACAAGACGTGATGCCTTTAATTCGTGTGGGTTTTGTCATGGACGTGATTAACGGCAGCTTGACAAATGAAGAAGAAACTCGCGCTCGAGCAGAATTATTGGGAATTCACCAACCCCTCCGGGTGGTACTGCATATTTGGATAGATAATTTAACTGGACATCATAGTTATCGTTCAGAGTTAGAAAATCAGATTCTGCAGAAGCAGATTCAGGAGGTTGTGCAGGAAGTTTTATGTGATTGGCCGGGCGCTCTTGAGGTTCCGGTAGGAAATGGCCAGTATGTAGTGCTTCTTCCGGCGGACATTTCCCTGAGTGAGGAAAAGCTTAAGGAAGCAACTCAACAACTGGGAGATAATATTTGTTGTTTAGTTCGTTCAAGAACCGGTGCTACAGTTACGGTCGGAATAGGAAGACCGGCCAAGAGATCGGAAGGATTGGCTTTTTCTCATGCTCAGGCACTTGCAGCCGGTGAATATCGGGCATTATACGGTGGTGACCAGGCCATCCATGCAGATGATGTAATGGCCGCTTCCGGAGCCCCTTCTCTTTTGAAACAGGAAAATGGCAAAAGTATGGCCTTAGCAATTCGCATGGGTGATGGGGAAAAAGTAAGGCAGAGTTTTTTGGGTCTCTGGAGCCAGATGCTACAAGAAGAGGAATTTCACCCGGCTGATGTTCGCATGAAACTGTTGGAGGTGACTGCTTTGGCATCACGGGCGGCAGTTGAGGGTGGCGTTGATTCCGAACAAGTAGGGGTGTTCTCCTTTCCTTCTGAGTTGCAGGAAGGATCGGTAGATGGCTTAACCGAGATCCGGGATCAGGTGGTCCGTTGGTTGGATGATTTGGTGGCTCGCGTCAGGGCTTCTCGAGAATTTCGTAATTCCAACTTAGTTGAAAAGGCTATTCAATATGTGGATGAGAATTATCATCAGGAATTAAGTCTCGAAGATGTGGCGCGTCAGGTCTACTTAAGTCCATGTTATTTTAGCCGGTTGTTTAAGCAGGTGAAAGGCTTGAGCTTTTCAGAATATCTTACCCAAGTGCGTATGGAGGAAGCGCGTCGCCTGCTTCTGCACACAGATTTATTAGTGTCGGAAATTGCTACTCGGGTCGGCTATCGGGATGCCAGGTACTTCAGCCAAGTTTTTAAAAAAGCAGAGGGGTCGACTCCGGTTAATTTCCGTAGAGATATTAGTAAACAGCTATAGGGTTTTGTCCAGTGAGTTTTTCTCAAGAAAAGGACGAAATCCTTTTTTTTTGCATAGCTGTCGAACTTGAGAATAATAATAACCTTGAGTTGAAAGGATTTTTAAATTCCATGTGGAATCCTTCTAGGTTGGTTTTCCGTGCCATATTTATCCTGACATGGAAAGCACAATCCAACCTTATACAGTTATCTTAATCAGAAATCAATAAAAGGAGGAAGTGCTGATGTCGGTCAAAGTTGGAATTAATGGGTTTGGCAGAATTGGAAGATTGGTTTTTAGGGCGGCACTAAATAATTCTGAGATCGAGGTTGTTGGCATCAACGACCTAACCAGCGCCAAAACTAATGCTCACCTTTTGAAATATGATTCGGTGCATGGGACACTTAATGCTGAAGTCCGATCCACAGATGAGAGTATCATTGTGGACGGAAGGACAGTCAAGGTTTTTGCAGAACGGGATCCCCAGAATCTCCCTTGGGGGGATTTGGGTGTTGACATTGTGATTGAATCCACCGGCCTTTTTACCGATGCTAATAAGGCTGCCGCTCATATCAAAGGAGGGGCAAAGAAAGTGATTATTTCCGCCCCGGCAAAGAATGAGGATATCACCATTGTGATGGGCGTGAATGACGATAAATATGATGCTGCTAAACATCATATTATTTCTAATGCTTCCTGCACAACCAACTGTCTTGCTCCGGTGGCTAAAGTAGTCCACGAAAAATTTAAGATTAAGCGCGGCCTGATGACTACCGTCCATTCCTTTACCAATGATCAGAGAATTCTTGATCAAGCCCACAAAGACCTGCGCCGGGCGAGAACTGCCGGGATGTCCATTATACCTACTACTACCGGAGCAGCAAAAGCGGTAGCCTTGGTCTTACCGGAATTAAAAGGCAAACTTAACGGCTTTGCCATGCGGGTACCGACACCTAATGTGTCAGTAGTAGATTTGGTAGCTGAACTGGAAGTGAATACTTCAGTTGAAGAAATAAACGGAGCGTTAAAAGCAGCAGCGGAGAACGAATTAAAAGGGGTACTTGGATATTCGGAAGAGCCGCTGGTGTCTAAAGACTATAACGGGGACCCACGTTCATCTATTGTGGATGCTCTTTCTACCATGGTGATGGAAGATAATTTAGTCAAGGTGGTATCCTGGTATGATAATGAGTGGGGGTATTCTTGCCGCGTTGTAGACTTGGCGGCATACGTTGGGGAAAGACTTTAAATCAGTGTTGACTAAAATCCTTAAAGGGACAATTACCTATGAACCAAGTTTTGAATGATGGTAAGCCAAAGGTCAAACGGTAATTGACAATTGGGCTGATAAAACAAGTGAACAGTGGACAGAATAGGCTGTCTGCTGTTCACTGTATAGTAACACTACAATACAATTGTCGAGTAGCATTTTTGGAGGTTAAAATGAACAAGAAATCAATCAAAGACGTTGATCTCCATGAGAAAAGAGTTATTGTCCGGGTGGATTTTAACGTCCCCATTGATGAATCCGGACAGGTGACAGATGATACAAGAATTAAGGCAGCATTACCGACGATTAAATACCTACAGGAACAGAAGGCTAAGGTAATTCTCATGTCCCATTTAGGACGTCCGAAAGGCCAGGTAATTGAAAAATACCGGTTGGCGCCGGTCAGCCGGAAACTCAGCGAGTTATTGGGGCAGGAAATTATTTATGTCAGCGATTGTGTCGGACAGGAACCCCAGGAAAAAGCGGAAAAGATGAAATCGGGGGATGTGCTGCTTTTAGAAAACTTAAGATTTCATGCTGAAGAAGAAAAAAATGACCCGGAGTTTGCCAAAAGCCTGGCACAATTGGCAGATATTTATGTCAATGATGCTTTTGGTACTGCCCACCGGGCTCATGCATCTACAGAGGGTATTACCCGGTATTTGCCGGCAGTCGCCGGATTCCTGATGGAAACTGAAATTAATGCTTTAGGACAGGCCATGGAAAATCCACACCGCCCCTTTATGGCGGTCATTGGCGGAGCGAAAGTATCCGATAAAATCGGTGTAATAAAAAATTTATTGGCAAAAGTAGATGTTTTGATTATTGGCGGAGGGATGGCCAATACTTTTTTGGCAGCCCAGGGATTAGCTATGGGTAAGTCTCTGGTGGAAACTGATAAAATTGATTTAGCCAAAACTTTACTTACGGAAGCCAAGGAAAAAGGTGTGGAATTATTGTTGCCGGAGGATTTGGTGGTGGCAGATGCCTTTAAGGAGAATGCTAATCATCAGATAGTGGGAAAAGAGCAGGTGCCTGCCGATTGGAGTGCTTTGGATATTGGTCCGGCAACTGTTGCTCAATTCAAAGAAAAAATTAATGAGGCCAAAACTATTGTCTGGAATGGCCCAATGGGAGTTTTTGAGATGGAGGCCTTTGCCGCTGGGACAAAAGAAATTGCCCGGGCCGTGGCAGCATCAGAAGCAGTCAGTATTGTCGGCGGCGGCGATTCGGTGGCTGCAGTGAAGAAAACAGGGGTGGCAAATGGGATCAGCCATATTTCTACCGGCGGGGGAGCCTCGTTGGAATTTCTGGAAGGCAAGACCTTGCCTGGCATAGCTGCTTTGCAGGATAAATAAAATTGTCCATAAGCAAGTTGTGCTTTTTCCAATAAAAGTGGGGAATATTAATTATACGTGGGGGTTGTGACATGCGGAAACCTATTATTGCCGGGAATTGGAAGATGTTTAAAACCCCGGGGGAAGCTGCAGCACTGGTGAATGAATTAAAACCTCTGGTTAAAAATGCCCAGGCTGAAGTAGTTGTATGCCCTCCTTTTGTAGATCTTACTGTGGTGATAGAGGAAGTGCAGGGAAGTAATATTATTGTCGGGGCACAGAATATGCACTGGGAAGAAGAAGGGGCTTTTACCGGAGAGGTGTCTGCGCCAATGCTGAAAGCAGTAGGCTGCCGATATGTGATTATCGGGCATTCGGAGAGACGACAGTATTTTAATGAATCTGACGAGACAGTAAACAAAAAGGTGCAGGCCGCTTTTGCTCATCAGCTCTTGCCCATTGTTTGTGTGGGAGAAACACTGGCGGAAAGAGAAGCGGGTAAGACCGCCCAGGTAGTGGAGAAACAGGTGCGCTACGGTTTGACCGGGTTGAAAAGGGAACAAGGGGCAAATCTTGTCGTAGCATATGAGCCAATTTGGGCGATCGGCACGGGGAAGACGGCATCGGCACAGGATGCGGAAAAGGTTATTAGTGAAATCCGGAGGGTTTTGGCAGATATGTTTGGGGAAGAAACGGCTGAACAAATTCGCATCCAGTATGGAGGAAGCGTAAAACCCGATAATATTGCCGAACTGATGTCCCAGCCTAATATTGACGGGGCGCTGGTAGGCGGAGCCAGCTTGAAAGCTGATTCTTTCAGTAAAATTGTGGGCTTTTGATAGGAGGCAGATAGGTGTCGTTAAAAGGTAAGCCGCTTTTACTGGCTATTTTGGATGGCTGGGGGTGGCGGGAGGAAGCGTACGGGAACGCTATTAAGCAAGCTCAGGTTTCTACGTACTCTGAGTTATGGAACAGATATCCCCATACTTTTCTCAAGGCCTCAGGGGAAGCTGTCGGCTTGCCGGAAGGTCAGATGGGAAATTCAGAGGTGGGTCATTTAAATATTGGAGCCGGGCGCGTTGTGTTTCAAGAATTTACCCGGATCAATCGGGCTATTAGGGATAAAAGTATTTTTTCCAATCCTGCGTTAGTCTGGGCAATGCAGGAAGCAAAAAAAAGCAATAAAGCGCTGCATCTTTTGGGACTTCTCTCGGACGGTGGGGTACATAGCCATATCAATCAACTATTTGCCCTTTTGGATATGGCGGCCAAGATCGAACTGAGGGATGTTTTTGTGCACTGTTTTTTAGATGGCCGGGATGTACCTCCTGCTAACGCCAAAGAGTATATCGCTGCTCTGACGGATAAATTTAAGGCGCTTGGTTTCGGGAAGATTGCTACGGTAATGGGGCGTTACTATGCCATGGACAGGGACCAGAGATGGGACCGGGTGGCTAGGGCTTACAAAGCGATGGTATATGGTGAAGGATTAAAAGCATCTCTGCCCAAAGTGGCGGTGGAACAATCATATGATAAACGTGTCACCGATGAGTTTGTTGAACCAACGGTAATAGTTGATGAAAGTGGCAGCCCCCAGGCTACAATTAATACCGGGGACAGCGTTATTTTTTATAATTTTCGAGCTGACCGGGCACGGGAAATTACCCGGGCATTTGTCGATGAAGAATTTACCGGCTTTGATCGGGGTGAAAACCCTCCCCGGGTGAATTACGTATGTATGACTCAATATGACAAAACAATTGATGCACCGGTAGCATTTCCCCCGCAAAACTTGTCCAATACCTTAGGACAAGTGCTGGCAGAAAAAGGTTTGAAACAGCTACGTATCGCGGAGACGGAAAAATACGCTCATGTAACCTTCTTTTTTAACGGTGGCGTGGAGGAACCTCATGAAGGGGAAGAGAGAATCCTCATCCCTTCACCTAAGGTAGCAACTTACAATCTAAAACCGGAAATGAGTGCCTTCGAAGTGACGGAAGCAGTAATGGAGAAAATTGTCAGCGGTAATTATGATGTCATTATCCTCAACTTTGCTAACCCTGACATGGTTGGGCATACCGGAATAATGGAGGCAACGATTAAAGCAGTGCAGGCAATTGACAACTGCTTGGGAAAAGTAGCTTCGGCAATAAAAGCACAGGGAGGTACTCTCATCATTACTGCCGACCATGGTAACGCGGAATTTATGTTAGAAGAAGGGACAGGAGAACCTCATACTGCCCATACCTGCGATTTGGTGCCCTTTATTTTAGTGCAAGATACTCTGAGAGATGTCAAGCTTCGCACCGACGGCGCTCTGGAGGATGTGGCTCCTACTATGCTGGAACTATTAAAAATAGAAAAACCTGAGGAAATGTCTGGAACGAGTTTAATTATGAAAAGTTAAAGATATAATCTATTTATTAGGAGGTATAATCAACATGTCTCTGATTACAGATATTAATGCCCGGGAGATTCTAGACTCCAGGGGTAATCCGACCATTGAAGTTGAAGTATTTTTAGAAGACGGCACAGTTGGACGGGCGGCGATTCCCTCCGGGGCTTCTACCGGCGCTTATGAAGCGGTGGAACTGCGGGATGGGGAAAAAGATCGTTTCCTCGGCAAGGGCGTGCTGAATGCGGTGGCAAATGTCCATACCATAATTGCTCCTGAGGTAATTGGGTTAAGTGCTTTGGAGCAGGTGTATCTTGATAAAATAATGCTGGAACTGGACGGAACCCCAAACAAAGGCAAACTCGGTGCCAATGCCATTTTGGGTGTCTCCTTGGCAGTGGCTAAAGCAGGGGCGAACTACCTGGGTTTGCCTTTGTACCAATATCTGGGCGGGGTAAACGCTAAGACTCTCCCGGTACCAATGATGAATATTTTAAATGGTGGCAAGCATGCAGATAATAATGTGGATATTCAAGAGTTCATGGTCATGCCGGTTGGGGCAGCAAGCTTTGCATCGGCACTGAGGATGGGTGCAGAAGTCTTTCATAACCTGAAGAAAGTTTTAAAAGGAAAGGGCTATAATACGGCCGTCGGTGATGAGGGCGGTTTTGCTCCAAATCTAAAGTCCAACGAAGAAGCACTGGCGGTGATCATTGATGCGGTTCAAGCAGCCGGTTACGAGCCAGGTAAAGACATTATGCTTGCTATTGATGCTGCTGCCACCGAATTGTATAAGGATGGGACCTATTACTTAAAGGGTGAGGGTTTAGAGAAGTCTGCCGAAGAAATGGTGGAATTTTACGCTGAGCTGGCAGACAAGTACCCGATTATTTCCATTGAAGATGGCTTGGCGGAAGATGACTGGGATGGTTGGCAGAAGCTTACCCAAACACTGGGCAAAAAGGTGCAGATTGTTGGCGACGACTTGTTTGTCACAAACACTGAGCGGCTGGCCCAGGGCATCGAAAAGGGGTCCGCTAATTCAGTTCTTATTAAGCTGAACCAGATCGGAACTTTAACGGAAACACTGGATACCATTGAAATGGCAAAACGGGCCGGATTTACAGCTGTAGTTTCCCACCGTTCCGGGGAGACGGAAGATACTACTATTGCCGATTTGGTTGTTGCTGTTAATGCCGGGCAGATTAAGACCGGAGCTCCTTCCCGTACAGACCGGGTGGCCAAATACAATCAGCTTTTAAGAATTGAAGAGGACTTGGATGAGGTTGCTTCTTATGCGGGGTTGGAGGCTTTCTATAATCTCAAGGGTTAATGCCATAACACCGGAGAAGTCTGGAATAAAAAAAAATCAATGAGTTGTAGAGTTATTTGGTTTATGCTAAAATGTATTCATTGATTTGGGAACAGGGGGTGAAGATTCGTGAAAACTTTCCTGCTAATTATCCAGATGTTGGTTTCATTGGGGTTAATTGCTACTGTTCTCCTGCAGTCCGGTAAGGCTGCCGGTATATCGGGTGCTATTGCCGGTGGGGCGGAAACATTTTTTGGAAAGAAAAAGGGGATTGATGAATTTTTAAGTAAGATTTCCGCCGGGCTGGCTATTGCTTTTCTTACAATTACACTTTTAATTTCACTAGTTTTCTAAAAGAGTTTGGGAGGTAAAAAAGAATAATGAATGGTTTGTTTTTTGCAGCCCCCTTAGCAGGGGTATTAGCTCTGCTTTTTGCCCTTTATTTATCTAATAAGATTAATAAGGTGGAACCCGGTAATGCTCGGATGAGAGAAATTTCCTCCGCGATCCATGAAGGGGCGATGGCTTTTCTTAACAGAGAGTATAAGGTACTTGTGATTTTCATTATAGCTTTGGCGGCGATAATTGCTATTACCGGGTTTGTTACTACCGGTGAAGAAAGTATGAAACCAACCACAGCCGTTGCGTTTATCCTTGGCGCCTGCTGTTCCATCCTTGCAGGTTACATCGGTATGCGGGTGGCTACCAAGGCCAATGTCAGAACAGCTAACGCCGCATCAAAAAGCGGGTTGAATAAGGCGTTGGAAATTGCTTTTTCCGGCGGAGCGGTGATGGGAATGTCCGTTGTTGGTTTAGGTCTTGTCGGGTTAGGTATTGTCATTTTCCTTTTCCCCGGCCAAGCTTCCGTGATTAACGGTTTTGCTTTGGGCGCTTCATCAGTAGCATTGTTCGGACGTGTCGGCGGTGGGATTTATACGAAAGCTGCTGATGTGGGAGCCGACTTGGTAGGAAAAGTTGAAGCGGGAATTCCCGAAGATGACCCGAGAAACCCGGCGGTAATTGCCGATAACGTTGGTGATAATGTGGGTGACGTAGCCGGAATGGGTTCAGACTTATTTGAGTCTTATGTTGGTTCGATTATTGCAGCAATCGCATTAGGGGCTTCTCTGGGAATCGGTTCCAATGGCGAAGGGATCCTTACTCCCCTTTTGATTGCCGCGCTGGGTATTATTGCTTCTATTATCGGGGCATTCTTTGTGCGCACAGGTGAAGGAGCAAGCCCTCAAAAAGCATTGAATATGGGTACGATAGTGGCAAGTATTCTTGCCATTGTGGGAACCTTTATTGTGACCAAAACTATTTTACCTGCTACCTTTACCGTGACATCCCTTGGTATCGAAACTACATATACCAGTACCGGTGTTTTCCTGGCTACTGTTGCCGGTTTAGTTGCCGGTTTTCTGATTGGGAAAATAACCGAGTATTATACCTCTGCCGATTATAATCCGGTAAAAGAGATTGCCAAATCCTGCGAGACCGGGACGGCAACCAATATCATTTCTGGGATAGCTACCGGGATGACCAGTACAGCTCTTCCTATTATCGTGATTGTGATTGGAATTATCATTGCATACCAATTTGCCGGTCTTTATGGAATCGCCCTTGCTGCTGTTGGGATGCTTTCCACTACGGGAATGGTGGTAGCAGTTGATGCCTACGGTCCGGTATCTGATAATGCCGGCGGGATTGCTGAGATGTCTGAGTTAGATCCTCACGTGCGGGAGATAACTGATAAATTGGATTCTGTGGGCAACACTACCGCTGCGATCGGTAAGGGTTTTGCCATTGGTTCCGCTGCACTGACGGCCTTAGCACTGTTTTCCGCCTATACTCAGGCAGTACATATTACCACAATTAATATTCTTGACCCTAAAGTTGTCGCTGGTCTCTTTATCGGCGGGATGCTGCCCTTCCTGTTCTGCGCTCTGACAATGCAGGCGGTGGGACGTGCTGCCGGTCATATGATCGATGAAGTACGGCGTCAGTTTAGGGAAATTACAGGATTAATGGAAGGAAAAGCAAAACCGGATTATGCCAAATGCGTTGATATCAGTGCCACGGCAGCCCTCCGGGAAATGGTTATCCCCAGTCTTTTGGCCGTTGTGGTTCCCATCGTAGTTGGATTATTGCCGGGCCTTGGCAAAGAGGCTCTGGGGGGAATGCTCGCCGGTACATTAGTATGTGGGTTCTTGCTGGCTATTATGATGGCCAACGCAGGCGGTGCCTGGGATAACGCCAAGAAATATATTGAGACAGGGCATTTTGGCGGGAAAGGTTCTGAAGCTCATGCGGCAGCAGTAAATGGTGACACCGTCGGTGACCCGTTTAAAGATACCTCAGGCCCATCCATTAACATTTTAATTAAGCTGATGACAGTTATCTCCTTGGTGTTTGCTCCCATTTTTATGTAAGCATTATATTTAACAAAAAAGCAAAAGTGTTGGGTGGGCTACCCAACACTTTTGTTTTTAAATTATATTTTGATAATTATGCTTTAACTGTCCGAAAAGAGGTGAAAATATGTATGATACATATGTATAATACATACGAAAGCATGTGTTTTGCTTGTGGGAAACAAAATCCCATCGGTTTGAAGCTACAATTTCGGGAAGAAAATGATGAGTATATTACGGTATTTACGCCAGGGAAAGAGCATCAGGGTTATCCCGGTATTATTCATGGGGGTATTACGGCTACGATTTTGGATGAAGTCTGTGCCCGGTATGTTTTTGCCAAAGGTGTACCGGCCTTTACTGCAGCCCTAAATGTTCGCTACCGCAAGGGAATCCCCATTGGTGAGCCGGTGACTTTTAAGAGTTGGATCGTTAATCATAAAGGGCGTCTGTTTAATGTCGAGGCTAAAGCCATCCTAAAAGACGGAACGGTGGCCGCGGAGGCTTACGCGAAAATAATGAAGGCAAAAAAACTGGAGGTAACAGAATGAACAGAGAAGAAGGATTAAAACTATTAAAGGCTAATGTCAAGAACAAGAATTTATTAAAACATTGCTATGCTGTAGAAGTTGTCATGAAATACCTAGCCCGGCATTTTGGTGAGGATGAGGAACTCTGGGGTTTGGCCGGTCTCCTGCATGATGTAGATTATGACTCGACTAAAGATGATCTAGCGAAACATAGCTTAGTAGGGGCTGAGATGCTAGAAGAGGCTGGATTGCCTGAAGAATTGATTTATGCCGTAAAAGTTCATAACGATGCCCACGGACTTCCCCGCAAGTCATTGATGGACAAGTGCCTTTATGCTACCGATCCTGTCACGGGTTTGATTGTGGCCGGGGCTTTGATCCGGCCGGAAAAGAAGCTGGGTGTGGTGGATGTAGAATTCTTGAGAAAAAGATATCATGAAAAATCTTTTGCCCGGGGAGCAAACAGGAAGCAGATTGCCGCTTGTGCTGATTTTGGCATGAGCTTGGAAGAATTTTTGGCGATCAGTCTGGAAGCGATGCAAAGCATTTCCAAAGAGCTGGGCCTGGCTTAAAAAGGGAAAAATCAAATTATCTCAGACAGCCTAACTAACCTGTATAGCACAATACTATCTGCGGGCAGGATATATATGACTGAGTAATTAACGTTGCGGGGCGATACATATATGAAGAATACGGAAAGAGAAATTTATTTTGATAACAGCGCAACCACTCCGGTACATCCTGATGTGGCAGAACTGATGTATGAAACGATGCTTAGAAACTACGGAAATCCTTCTTCTCTACACAGAAGGGGGGTTCTTGCCGAACAGGCGGTCAGTCATGCGCGGAAAATAATTGCCCATGCCCTGAAAGTCAGTCCGGAGGAAATATATTTTACTTCCGGGGGTACAGAGAGTAATAACCAGGCGATTAAAGGAATTGCCAGGGCTTATAAAAACAGGGGAAATCATATTATTACTTCTAATATTGAACATCCTTCTGTGCTTAATGTGTTTGATGGGTTGGAGGAAGAAGGATTTCGCGTTAGTTTTTTGAAGGTTCAAGAAAATGGAGTAATTGATGTTAAGGAATTGGAGGAGGCGATCTCCGACGAGACGATCCTTGTCAGCTTGATGCATGTGAATAATGAGGTGGGTGCTGTTCAGCCTGTTCGAGAGGTAGGTAAATTATTAGCAGCACAAGGGAAAAAAATATTTTTTCATGTTGATGCTGTTCAGTCCTTTGGAAAATTGGAAATGGTTCCAGGGGATTGGGGAATTGACCTTTTATCAGTGAGCGGCCATAAGATCCACGGCCCAAAAGGGATTGGTACTCTTTATGTCAGGAAAGGGATTCGCCTAAAATCCTTGGTGGAAGGTGGAGGCCAAGAAAAAGATTTACGGTCTGGGACGGAAAATGTCCCCGGTATTGTTGGGTTAGGAAAGGCAGTAGAAATTGCTATAAAGAATCTCCCGGAGCACGCCCAGAAAATGAGCGCAATTAAAGAAACACTGGCGCTCAGAATTAAGGAAAGGGTGCCGGATTGCCGGATCAATAGCAACTTTGGAAAGGATGGCGCGCCCCATATTCTTAACATATCTTTTCCAGGTACTAAGAGCGAAGTAGTGCTTCATTACCTGGAGCAAGATGGCATTTATGTTTCATCCGGGTCGGCTTGTTCGGCGCGAAAGGGTAAGCTCAGCCATGTACTAACCGCGATGGATTTAAGTGATTCGGAAAAAGAGGGTTCCATTAGATTTAGTTTTTCATATATGAACAAAATGGAAGAGGTGTTACCGGTGGCAGAGAGTGTGGCAAAAGCTGTCCATGAACTGCGCCAACTGATAGGGAGGTAAGTGATGTATGAGTTGATTCTGGTTCGCTATGGCGAACTGGGTTTAAAGGGAAAAAACAAAGTTCAGTTTATTAACCGCTTGGAAAGAAACATCGCAAGGTCTTTAAAGGGGCTTGCTCCCCGGGAAGTGGAGTCTACCTGGGGGCGGATTTGGGTACCGGTGGTAGACGACATGGAAGAGACAATTGAAAGATTAACCAAAGTTTTTGGCATCTATTCGGTAAGTCCGGTTATTAAAACGGAAAAAAATTTGGAGTCTATTCAGCAAGCAGCTTTAAAGGTACTACATGATGCTCTCCCCAATGGGGGATGTTTTAAAGTAGAGACCAGGAGATCTGATAAAACCTTTCCCATGACTTCGCCGGAAATCAGTAAAACCGTGGCGGGTTATCTTTTTGCCCATAGTGACGATATCTATCAAGCAGAGATGCATCGTCCCCAGCATGTCGTAGATATTGAGGTGCGGGGGGAAGGGGCTTTTGTCTATGGCCGGGTGATTCCCGGTGCGAAAGGGCTTCCGGTTGGCGCCAGCGGTCGGGCGGTTTTAATGATATCAGGCGGTATTGACAGTCCGGTTGCCGGGTGGATGGCAATGAAACGGGGTGTCACTTTTGAAGGTATCCATTTTGAAAGCTTTCCTTTCACCAGCGACCGGGCAAAGCAGAAGGTAATCGACCTCTGCCAAGTATTGGCGGGATGGGGCGGCAAGGTGCGTCTTCATGTGGTTCATTTTACTGAGATTCAAAAGGCAATCCGGCAGCATTGCCGGGAAGAATATATGATCACAATTATGCGGCGCATGATGTTCCGGATTGCGGAGCGGATCGCCCGGAAAACAAAAGCATTTGCCATCTACACCGGAGAAAGTGTGGGACAGGTAGCCAGTCAGACATTGGAAAGCATGTTTACTATTAATAATGTGACCAATATGCCGGTGCTTAGGCCGCTGGTCGGCATGGACAAAGAAGAGATTATCCAGATTGCTCAAAAAATCGGTACCTTTGATATTTCCATCCGGCCGTACGAAGATTGCTGTACCGTCTTTTTGCCTGATTACCCGAAGATCCGCCCACGTTTGGAAGAGGCAGAAAATATGGAAACCCGGCTGGACATCGATGGATTGATTAATGATGCATTGGCGCACACGGAGGTTTTGGAGATTTATCAGGAGGAAATATAATGAAAATCTCTCCGGAAGGAATCCTTGCTTTTATGCGGGAGAGTACTTACAAACCATTAAACGTTGAGGAATTGGTTAACGCCCTGGAGGTTAATGAGATCAGGGAGTTCATTGCCATGCTCAGGGATATGGAACAGCAGGGCTTGATCGTCTTTACCCGGAAAAACCGTTATGGCTTGCCGGAAAAGATGGGACTGGTGGTTGGGCGTTTTCAAGGACATTCTAAAGGTTTTGGTTTTCTGATTCCCGATAAACCGGAAAAAAGTGATGTCTTTATCAGTGCGGACAGCCTCAATGGGGCGATGCACAATGATCGGATTATGGTACGCCTTTTGAAACAGAGTACAGGGAACAGGATGGAAGGGGAAGTCATCCGGATTCTTTCCCGGGCAAACAATCGGATCGTGGGTACTTTTGATGACGCTCGAAAATATGGTTTTGTCAGACCCGATGAAAAAAGGATTTCTCACGATATCTTTGTACCGAAGGAAGGCTTTAACGGCGCACGGGACGGGGACAAGGTAATCGTGGAAATTACCCGCTGGCCGGAACCCCGCAGAAATCCGGAAGGTCGTGTAGTGGATGTTTTTGGCCGGGCAGGCACTCCCGGTGTGGATGTGCTTGCGATAGTGAAAAAGTTTCGGCTTCCTGAGGAGTTTCCCGAGGATGTGCTTGCTGAGGCCCAACGGGTCGCAAAAATTATTCCAGAGGATTACCAGGGAAGGCGGGACTTAAGAGAGCTGCCCATGGTAACGATCGACGGCGAGGACGCAAAGGATCTTGATGATGCCGTATCTCTGGAGAAACTCTCTAATGGCAATTGGCATCTCGGTGTCCATATTGCAGATGTGGGCCATTATGTGAAAGAGGATAGCCGATTGGATAAAGAGGCTTATGAACGGGCGACAAGTGTTTATCTCGTAGACCGGGTAATCCCCATGCTTCCCCGGGAACTGTCCAATCATATTTGCAGTCTGAACGCCGGGGCAGACCGTTTGGCCATGACCTGTTTTATGGAAATTGACCTGCAGGGGAATGTGGTTTCCCATGAAATAATGCAATCTGTGATTCGCGTCCGGGAGCGGATGACCTATACTAATGTGAATAAAATACTTTTGGAAGGCGATGTGGAACTCAAAAAAAGATATGCTGAGTTTGTCCCCATGTTTGAAAATATGGCTCAGCTGATGAAGATTCTGCGGGATAAGCGCTTTAATCGGGGGGCGATTGGTTTTGACTTTCCGGAAGCAAAAGTGCTGCTGGATGAAGACGGTAAACCCCGGGCGATTGTCAAACGGGTCTCTGATGTGGCGGAACAGATGATTGAAGAATTTATGATTGCAGCTAACGAAACAGTAGCAGAAGAATATTTTTGGCGGGAAGCTCCTTTCCTTTATCGAATTCATGAACAGCCAGACCCGGAGAAGGTGGAAGCTTTAAATGAGTTTTTGCATCGGTTTGGTTATCACATTAAAGGGGGAGCCGACGATATTCATCCCCGAGCCTTTCAAGATATAGTTGAAAAGGTGGCAGGACTTCCGGAGGAACGGGTGATCAGCACGGTAATGCTCCGTTCCATGCGCCATGCCCGCTACCATCCGGAACCCCTGGGCCATTTTGGCCTTGCCTCCAAATACTACTCTCATTTTACTTCTCCTATCCGGCGTTATCCGGATTTGGTTATCCACCGGGTAATCAAGGAATATTTAGTCAAGGGCAGTTTGAGTAAAGACCGGCTGGAAAAGTTACAAGCAAGGATGAATGATTACGCCGAGCAATCTACTTTCCGGGAGAAACTGGCGGAGGATGCGGAGCGAGAGTCAGTAGACATGAAAAAGGTTGAATATATGGAGCGGCATGTGGGGGATACTTTCCCCGGAATCATATCGGGGGTCACTTCCTTCGGCATGTTTGTTGAACTTGATAACACCGTTGAAGGGCTGGTTCACGTTTCAACGATGACTGATGATTATTATGAATATCAGGAAAGGATGATTGCTTTTGTCGGCCGGCATACCCGCAAAGTTTATAAACTGGGCGATCCGGTTGAGATTCAAGTTGTCAGGGTCAATGTAGAAGAGCGGGTAATAGACTTTGAACTTGCCTAAGGAAACTTACCTGTTTATAGGTTATGCTGACTGGTTATGATACAGGTAGCCGGGTTAAAAAAAGGAGAAGGGAAAACAAGATGCAAACCGCCGGAAACAAGGCATTCGCGGCAGAATCGGGCGGAAGCGTTGGTTGACACGGCACCTGAGGCTGTGTATAATGATATTGTATCAAGATGCATGAAGCAAAGAGGAACCCTGGCGGCAGGTTGTGAGAAAGTTTAATCTGTGCGTTGGGGTTTGTTTTTCGGGGTGAGTTATGAAGGAGAAGCAGGGAATTAAAATCGTTACTGATAACAGAAAAGCACGGCATGAGTTTTTCATCGTGGAAACCTATGAGGCCGGGATGGCGCTTCAGGGAACGGAAGTGAAGTCCCTCCGGGCCGGTAAAGCCAACTTGCAGGATGCTTTTGCCCGGATTGAGAACGGAGAAGTTTTCCTTTATAACATGCACATCAGCCCGTATGAACAGGGGAATCGTTTCAACCACGATCCCAAGCGGACCAGAAAGCTTCTCATGCATAAATATGAAATCAACAAGCTTTTTGGCAAAGTACGGGAAAAAGGTCTGACGCTGGTTCCGCTCAAAGTCTATTTCTCCCGCGGCCGGGCAAAGGTGGAATTGGCTCTGGCCCAAGGGAAAAAGCTTTATGACAAACGGGATGCTCAAGCGGAGAAAGATGCCAAGAGGGAAATGGCTAAACAGTTTAAGGAAAAGCAGCAGTATTAACGGCCACCCTAATGGCGGTTGACACTGGGGCAGGTTTTAAGTTAAATTATAAATACTGTTTTTTGATAATTAAATATGGGGGCGTCCAGGATTTCGACGGGGGATGAATTGGCGAGGATAGCGAGCCGGGGTTCCATCAGCCCGAAATACGTTGGAAACTATTTTAAACGCTAACGATAATTACGCTTTAGCTGCTTAAATGCAGTTAACATCCTACTCTCTGCTCCCGCGGTGAGGGATAGGGTGTCATTTTAGCGGGATACCGAGCTGCTAATTCTCGGAGGCAGCAGGGAAACTTATCGAGATAGTGACTGCGCAGGCTGTTTGTGGCCGGCAAGGAAGCGAAATTTAAAGCACAAACTGCGCTCGGAGAAGTTCTCGTGGGTTCTCTTTCGGACAGGGGTTCGATTCCCCTCGCCTCCACCAAATTTCAACAAAGCCCAGGCAAATCAGCGTCTGGGCTTTGTTTTATAAAGATATAAACTACTGGTAAAATATTTCTTTTTTTAGTAATAGTTCTTTTGAATACCTTCCGTTACGAGAGTTACATTTTTGTACTCTTGTAAAATCAATTTAGCTCTGCCCTTTTGCCGGGGAATAACTAAAAAATCGATTACTTCAGTTAATAAGGAAGATGGGAAGTACTGAAGAGGCTACGTGGTCTGCTGAATGAGTTAGAACTGTAAGAAAAAGAGGTGAGAGCTTTGTCGATTGGCAAAACACGAGGGGTTTTGTATCAGATTGCTAAGCTATTGGGGGATGTATCTGCTATTACCAGCGGTAGTCCAAAGAAAGTGGCAAAGAGAGCAGGAAGAAGAATGGTTGGTAAAGCAACAGGAAGGGCAATGAGGAAGCTCTTTAAGTAAAAAGGAGATCTAAGGTTGGCACACCTGGGGGTGTCTTTTATCAATTTGTTGTTTATTAACCTAATTTTAAATTTAATGATTGGTACAATGGAAACTCCTTGATGCAAGGGGTTCGGAGTTTTAGGGCTAAATCGAAAGCCCTTTTTTTGTTTGTGAAGATGCTAGGGTTGACAAATTTCTAGGCTGCAGTATGCGCTTTTCTTTTGTTTTAGCCTGTGTGGCTAAGTCCTCCGGGAAAAGATTTTCCTCGATTTCCCTGTGATAACCGTTTAAGACTGAACGCGGCACACGTTATCAGCTAGAATAACTGTGTGAGTCGTCAATAGGAAAGTAAAACGCTAGGGCCTTGGGACGGCAGTTTACAATAGTTTCGGCTATCAATTCCTTTGTTTCCGCCATGCCGCTTTGTATCCAGTCAATATAAATACCAACAGCCCCGTGACAGTAAAAATCGATGGCAATTTTTATGGCCGGAGAGATAACCTTGAGTCCATACTCCCTATGCAAAGCGCTTATATAATAATTTACGCACCAACGATAGAAAAATTGTGGAAAATTACACGGGTTGTCGTTTTTGGCTATTGCCGAAAAAAAGTAACTATTTTCCTTTGTGAAATCGAGAACGGAGAGTATTCCCTCATAAGAACGCATGGCATGCGTTCTTTCTATTCCTTCAACAAAATCATACAGCACATAATTGATCAGAGCGTACTTGTCCGCAAAATGGTTGTAAAACGTCTGCTTGGCTGTTTGTGAGCAGTTAAGTATTTCTTTTAGTGTAATTCTACTGAGAGGACGTGTTTTTGCTAAAGAGAGCAATGTGTTTTTATACAAGTCTTTCGTTGCTTTACTCACGGACATACAGTTACCTCCAATTGTGTTATTGAGAGTCCTTGCGGAAAAGTGTCAATACTGCCCAAAGTCAGGTTTAGCCATTGCCTTTAAAGAGCAGAATTTTTCTGAAAAAAGTCAACAATATAGACTTTAGGTTTTTTTCGTCTGTTGATGCGTTTAAGAAACAACGATATATTGAAAGTGTCCTAGTATTTTATCCAGACATCTGTCTTTCTAAGCATAATCTCACTGAGAACAGACAGTCAAACACAAAATGGCAAACAAAATTTAATAAATTAACATAAAGAGGAGCGATTTACATGCTGAAAGTTAAAAACCTTACTCAAGCGGAAATCGAAGAAAACTATGTCAAGCTGCGCGATAGGATGAATGAGTTGAGCTTCGGCTATTGTCCAACGGAATCCGGCATCGAATTTGTTCTGCTCAAACGCTTCTTCACCCCGGAGGACGTTGCATACTGGCTGGAGATGGAGACGGATACGTACTTTACCGCTCAGCAGTATGCAGAAATAACCGATCTATCCATTGAGAAGGCATCTGAAGTACTTGAAGATATGTCTCATAGGGGACTGCTCTTCAGAGTTCGCCGTGGCGGAAGAGCGGAGTACCATGTAGTTCCTATAGCTCACGGCGTATATGAGTTCAATCTTAATCACCTGGACGAGAAAGAATGGACAATGGCGCTTGCGGGCCATTTTGGACAGGGGATGCTTCAGCAGGTATACGATGTAAACATTCCGTTCTACCGTTCGGTGCCGATAAATATGGACGTGGTCAAGGGCAGCGAGGTCTATCCATATGATGATATTGTGAAGCAAGTCAGCCAGTATAACGTTTTTGGCGTCTCAAACTGTACCTGCCGTCAGCTCAACAAGACTTGCGGCGCGCCTGATGCGGGCTTTGAAATGGAGACCTGTATTACCTGTGGCGAAATGGCGGAGTTTTATATCGAAAATGGTATTGCACGGGAAATTACCATTGACGAAGTGTTGGCCATACTGAAGAGAAGTGCCGATAAAGGAATGATTATTCAGTGTGTCTATTCCAAGAACAGCGAGATAGTCTGCTCCTGTCATGTTGACGGCTGCGGCATCCTTCAGGCAGCCAAACTCTTTGGCGGCAATGCCACTAAAAACATTAGCAACTATTACCTGGAGCAGGATCAGGACGTATGCATTAGTTGCGGCAAGTGTGAGGAAAGGTGTCCGATGCACGCAATAGCGATGAATGAAGAAAATAAACCTATTGCTGATTCAAGTTGTGTAGGTTGCGGTCAATGCGTTTCCGTCTGTCCGGTAAATGCTAAGGTGTTGGTGAAGAAAGAATCCATCGAAAAACTGCCTGATTCAATTTTTGACGCTTATAGTCAGATGCAGGAATATCGTAAATCCGTTGGAAACCTCTCGAAAAAATAAACGGGTCTGTGAGGTGTTGCTCTATGCATGAAATGGCAATAACTGAAAGTGTTGTGGAGATTGTGCTGAAGCACGCCGAATTGGCCGGGGCCAAAAAAGTTGTGCACGTCAGACTGAAAATTGGCGAAGTCCGAGATATAATCCATGACCTGATGGAAAAGTGTTTCAGATTTATCGCCAGGGGGACGATTGCAGATGAGGCTGAACTTGAAATCATAAAGGTTCCTCTTGTTGTTCGTTGCGCTAGGTGTGAAAAGGAGAACCGGGAATATATCAGTAATTATGCCGAAATGAAGTGTAATCATTGTGGTTCTACCGATCTTAAACTTGTGAGTGGAAACGAATTTTTCATCGAGGATATTAAAATCGTGTAGTGGTCGTGTTAAGCGTAATACAGTTCGTATAGAGCGTATTATCAGGAATAGAAATTAAGTGAAAGAAGCACAGGAAATCCCATATCTGTGCTCTCTTTATTCCATGAAGATTGCAAACACGCGATATAGCCAAGTTGTAGATTTGATGGAAAGTAGTTAGGCGGAACAATGATGAAGGCCAATACGATAATCGTTGATATCAAGGAGGTTAGTTTATTATGAGTAATTTTGACACTGAAACCATCATAGTTGGCGGTGGTTGTGCGGGGATGTCCTGCGCATATGGGTTAAGGAAGGAGAACCGGGCTTATACACTTATTTGTGACCGCATGGGCGGGCGTATTATGTATGATCCTAAGCTTGACATGAATTTTGGCGCGGTTTTTTATTTCGGGAACTACCATCATATGTTGGGCTTAAAGATTCTGACACCCGGCCCCGATGTTCTTCCGAGTTTGCGCCAGGGGTGCTGCCACCCGGATGAACACAAGCAATTCGCGGCACTCTCCGCTCATACCCTGGGGCATGTCGGCAGCCTGTTGAAGTTTCAGCGCTATATGAAGAAGAAATTCTTGCCCCATTACGAAAACTTTAAGAAAGAGTGTGAAACCCGTGAAGTCGCATCTGTTCTTAAGGAAGATCCCTTCATGAGCGATCTGTTCTACAAAACAGCCGATAAGATGATTGAGGAGGTCGGTTTTCAGAAAATTGCGGATGACCTTGTGAGTCTGTTTGCTCATGGGTGCACAGGTACGCCAATCAAGAAGCTTTCGGCATTGGATTACTTGAATTGTGTTCAGGCTTTGGTTATGGAATTGAAGCGTTTTCGTTTTGAAGCGGATCGAATAATGTGATTTTGCAAATTAAACCAGCATATCTTTTGCAAAATAAATTGGCATAGTAACCGGGGCAAAGTAAAAAAGTTTCAAATTGCTTTAGATGACCTAACAGAAATTTTTCATATTTGCACGTTATTCTGGTATCCGGAATAAAGAGAAAACCGGCGGGATTTTCCCAACCGGTCGTTACTTAAATTCCTGATTCAGTTGCCGCCAGCCGGACTACTTCTTCGTCAATTAAATCTTTTTTTGCCTGGCAACCGGCAAGAAGAGAATGGGTAGCCAGTTTATTGATCAGTCTGGGCCATCCCCGAGAAAGAGAGGCAATGGCTTGAATCGAGGTATCGGAAAAAATAGTGTGTTTAGCACCAGCTAGTTCAAGATGATGAAGGATATATCCCTTTACTTCATCTTTAGATAACGGTTCTACCTTGTAACGCATCATAATCCGTTGTGAAAGAGGCCGGTTATGGTTTAGTGAAAGCTTGTCCATAAGATGAGGCAGGCCGGAAAGAATAAGAATAAAGGGATTTTCCGAAT
>JBMNTN010000020.1:0-32182 GCA_050945755.1 Bacillota bacterium
TCCCGGTACCTCTCCAATTGGAAACAACAATTTATCGCTTTGCTCTAGAGCAGGGAAAAACAAAATTGGCCGCTCGAGGCACAGTGCCGGGCACAATTTTAAACCAATTTTCAATGGATGAACATAAGAGTTTTCTTCGTCTTGCTACCACCAGCGGTGAGATTTGGCGCAATGATGAGTTCACTTCAAAAAATAATATTTATATTTTAAATGAAGACTTAATAACAGTCGGAAAGGTTGAGGACATTGCTCCCGGGGAAAGGATTTACTCTACCCGTTTTATGGGAGACCGAGCCTATATGGTCACTTTTAAAACGGTTGATCCCTTGTTTGTAATTGATCTCAAGAACCCGGAAGAACCCAAAATCTTAGGTGCGTTGAAAATACCAGGATACAGTGATTATCTCCACCCATACGATGAAAACCATATCATTGGTTTCGGCAAAGACACTGTGGAAATTTCCCAAAGTTGGTCAGGCACAAAACAAACAATGGCATTTTACCAAGGGATAAAAATTGCCATTTTTGACGTGACTGATGTTGAGCATCCCGTACAAATGTATCAAGAAATTATCGGGGACCGAGGCACAGATTCCCAACTCCTCAGAAATCACAAAGCTCTTTTATTCTCCCGGGAAAAAAATCTTCTCGCTTTCCCGGTGACCGTGATGGAAATTAATAAAAACAGCATCTCGTATCATGGCATTCCTCCGTATGGTGAATTTGCCTTTCAAGGGGCTTATGTTTACCAAGTCGACCTGGCAAACGGTTTTAAATTAAGAGGCAAAATAACCCACCTAGATGGGGAAGAGATGCTTAAATCCGGAAGCGGCTGGTATCAAAACACAAAGAATATCGAAAGGGTCCTCTATATTGATGATACCTTATACACAATATCACCGGGCATGATCCAAGCTCATGATTTTGCTTCTCTCAAGGAAATCAACCGGCTTGAGCTGCCATAAAATAAAAAGAGCACCCTCTCGGTGCTCTTAACCATTTTTACTTTATCGGTTGGGACACTTGCCGCTTTATATTATTCAGCAGGGAGACGATTCTTTAAGCGCCGAGGAAGGACCAATTTTAAATCCGCCACCTCTTCCATATTGAAAATTATCTCTACCAATTGCTTAATGTCTTCCGGAAAAATATAGGGCTTCACTAATGATGCAAATTTTTCTACCAATTCTTCTTTGCTCAGAGGATTTTCCGGATCTCCTTTGGGATAATCAGTTTCCCCCCGGATAATATTGCCATCCGTTAATCTTATTTCTACAGAGGCCGGCCATTTTTGGGGATAGGCTTCATTCATTTCCGGCTGAATATTTAATTCTACCTGACTCATAAACCGCGTAATCTCCGGATTACATAAATTAGCCTCAGAAAACTCCTCCAAGCCGGCCTTCCCATATACCAGCGCAAGAGCTGCGCAAAATGGCAGGCTGAACTTGGCCCCATAAACAGAAGAAGGGTTAAATTTACCGGTAATATCAAGAGCCGCAGAGTAGGTATTTACTTTGATTTTTTGAACCTGATCAGGAATTAAACGATACCTTTCTTTGAGGTCCCTAATAATGTCAATCACATGATGGGTATGGCGGCAGGAGGAATAAATTTTATAGCAGTTCTCCCTAATTTTAAAATCCTCTCCCAGGCCATCGGTAATTTTATTGAGGTCATACTCCGGAGCTGTCGCGGCACAAAATCCTCTTTTCCCTTCAATAATCCGGGTGGCGGCCGTATAACCATTCCCTGCCAGAAGAGCAGACAACACGCCATTAAAAGCGGCCTTGCCCGGATGCAAGTGTTTACTCATTGCCCCGTCTTCAATAAACTCCCAAAGGCCAGCAGCTTGGGTCCCGGCTGACCCGAGAGTGCTTAAACACTGTTCCTCATTAAGATCCAAAGCTTTGGCAGCGGCTGCCGCTGCCCCGAAAGTGCCGCAGGTCCCCGTGGTATGCCATTTCCGGTAATGGGATGGCGTCACCGCTTCCCCCACCCGAATTCCTACTTCATATCCGGCGACAATTGCTGCAATTAAACTTTTGCCGCTTTTCCCTTTTTTCTCACATACTGCTAGTGCAGCAGGAATTACGACCGCTCCTGCATGTAAAACAGATGCTTTATGCACGTCATCCAATTCAACCACATGAGAAGAGGCTCCATTTAAGAGGGCGGCATGGGCTGCTGTTGTTTGGGAACCGTCACCAATCAAAGTGGCTTCCGGATGACCGCCCATCTCCTTTACCACTTTCGTTAAAATTGTCGTTGGCTTTTTATCCGATCCGGCCAATGCCGAACCCAACCAATCCAGATAAGCAGCTTTTGCCGCATCAACCACATCTTTTGGCAAACTATCATAGCTCAGGTTCGCGATAAAACTGGCCAGCGCGCTCGTTTGCATTGATCAATTCCTCCTTAAAAAACTATCTGTTTCAGTTTCCATCCCCTTTATCCTGTCTGCTTTTTTTCCACATCGTACTTACGCAGGCGTGGTTTAATATAGCTAAGGTCAACCTCCTCATAACTAAAGCGTGGGCCGGAAGGAGTATGAAAGGCCTTTGTCGTCTTTAACCAATTAACATCATCCCGCTGGGGAAACTCGGGTTTATAGTGGGCTCCCCGGCTTTCGTTACGATTAAGTGCCCCTAATGTAATTACTCGGGAAAGTACCAGCATGTGCCAGAGATCACGGGCAAATCCGGCAGCCTGGTTGTTCCACTGCAAAGAATCAATCACATTAATATTTTGATAGCGCTCCATCAGTTCTTGAATCTTTTGGTCGGCTTTTTTCAGCCTGTCATTATAGCGCACTACCCCAACATTTTCCAACATCACGGTCCCTAATTCATCGTGCAAAGAATAGGGGTTTTCCCGACCGTGCATTTTAAATAACTGCTCATATTTTTTCTTCTGGAAATTCTGCTCAGTTAGGAATGGTTTCTTTTCTATTTCCGAGGCTAACCGGGAACGGCCTTGAATATAATTTATCACACTTTTACCCGCCACTGCTCCGCCATACAAAGACGACATTAAGGAATTGCCCCCCAAGCGGTTTGCCCCATGATATTGGTAATCCACCTCACCGCAGGCAAACAGCCCGGGTATGTTTGTCATCTGATTAAAATCTACCCAAAGGCCGCCCATAAAGTAATGAACAGCGGGGAAAATCTTCATGGGTACTTTTTTAGCATCTTCCCCGACAAATTTCTCGTAAATATCGAGAATACCGCCTAATTTACGTTCCAATTCACCTGGATCCTTATGGGATAAGTCTAAATAAACCTGATTAGTACCTTCTATCCCCAGACCCATTTCCACGCAAACTTTAAATATCGCCCGGGAAGCAATATCCCGAGGAACTAAATTCCCATAAGCCGGGTACCATTCCTCCAGGAAGTACCAGGGCTTACCTTCTTTATAGGTCCACACCCGTCCTCCCTCACCCCGAGCTGATTCCGACATTAGGCGGTTTTTATCATCACCCGGAATGGCTGTTGGGTGAAACTGAACAAACTCACCATTGGCATAATAAACTCCCTGCTGGTAAACTTGGCTGGCCGGATAACCGGTACATATGACCGACATGGTTGTCCGACCAAAAACCATGCCCGGACCGCCGGTAGCCAGAATAACAGCATCTCCCGAAAAAGTCTCAATCTCCCCGGTATAAAGATGCTGCGCGCAAATACCACAACAAATACCTTGACTATCCTGTACAACAGAGAGAAACTGCCAGCCCTCATACTTTTCCACCTGCCCGGATGCTTCAAAACGCCTTACCTGTTCATCCAAAGCATATAAAAGCTGCTGCCCTGTCGTCGAACCGGCAAAAGCGGACCGGCTGTTTTTGGCTCCCCCAAGACGCCGCAATTCAATATTTCCTTCCGGTGTCCGGTTGAACATCACCCCCATCCGGTCCATGATATAGATTATTTCTGGTGCCGCTTCACACATATTTTTCACCGGCGTCTGATTCGCTAAGAAGTCGCCACCGTAAATGGTATCGTCAAAATGCTCCCAGGTCGAGTCCCCCTCCCCTTTCGTGTTTAACGCACCATTAATTCCCCCTTGAGCACATACCGAATGGGACCTTTTTACGGGAACGAGAGAAAATAGCTGCACCAAGCAGCCGGCTTCAACTGCTTTCAGCACTGCCATTAACCCGGCTAATCCTCCCCCGACAACAACTACCTTCACCTTACCGGCCATCTCCCAACCCCCTTTTTATAATAATTAAAATGTTATTTAAGCATGAAAATATTAATTATATTTTACCACCTCTCCCATATATTTGCTATTAAGGATTTAATTTCTATACATTAGAACTTCATATTGTTATCTAGCTAAAGAAAACTTGGCTTATGCCAAGTTTTTGTGATGCAGGTGGGAGCCTATATAGAATTTATATTGATAAGGCAAAAAAGAGAGCCTACCTGACCCCCTTAACTTATACTTTACTATTAGCGCAAAAAAGAAGGACTAGTTTCGAATCAAAGCTTTTGACCCGACTGGGGTTGAAAGGATATCGTCACATCAACAATCTCCGGCCGATTGCCAATGCGAATCGGTGGGCCCCAGGTACCATATCCGGAAGAAACAATGAGCTGCCGATTGTTGAAACAGGAATAACCCCAGTCATTTTCGAAAAGGCGCTCGGTCACCAGTTGTATAGGAAATAACTGGCCCCGATGCGTATGACCGGAGAATTGAAGATCAATCTCACTTTCTTCTTCTCCCGGTTTTGGAGGCTCATGATCCAGCAAAATTAATGGGAGGCTTGTATCTACATCCCTGGTAATATCCTCTAACTTTCCCCGGTCGGTGCCGGTAAAACGCTTCCGGGAAAAGTCATCCTTCCCAATCAGATAGAAACTATTATTAATCAGCACCCATTCATCCCGCAATACCCGGACACCGGCCCGGTCCATCTGCTGGATGTACTGATCTATCTGCCCACTTATATATTCATGATTCCCTAATACGGCAAATACACCTAATGGAGGGTTCAGCCGACGAAAAACCTCATCGATTTTTTCCCGAGAAAAAATATCAACACTTCCGTCGATTACATCACCGGCGAAAAGCACTAAGTCCGGATTTATTTGGTTTACCATAGCAACCATTTTTTCCAATCGCTTGCTATTGACGATTTTATCCAAGTGGATGTCAGACACCATCGCCACTCTAATTTCCTCCAATTCACCGGCTTCTTTGGGAATTGAAATCTGATAACGCTGAATCTGAGGATTAAGAGCATTCCAAGTGCCGTAAACCTGGAGAAGCAGTACCAGCACAAAAACCCCGATTCCTAACAGAGGAAAAGAACCCCAACTAAAGACTCCTCCTTTCGGCATGATATGAAAAAATCGGCCAATAAAACGGATTAAATCAATCATCCCAATAATCAAAACAAAATAAAACATCATCCCCAACCAATAAGAACCTATCCGGGTTAATATCAAATCTAAACCAAAGGGAAGATAGTTCTGGCACACTCTCTCAATAAAAACCGACCAAGCCAGCAACCAAAAAAACAACCAATATACTTTTGCGTCGATTAAAGGAATAAATCTAAATAAATGCTGCCACCCTCTGAGGCCAATATAAAAGTTTAATAAACTATATAAAATGAAGAAAACAGCAAAAAACAACCACATTTTCCACTTCACCAAATACTTTCCCTCCGCATTTTACAAGCTGCCGGTGTGCTATCAACTGATTGCTGACAGACAGTGATAAAAATCCCGCTCACCTTTGGCCAAAAGCCCTTCCACATCTTCAGATTTGAAATATTTTTCTTTCAGACGGGAAATTCGCTCTCTGCCGGGAGGATGATAAACGGACATTTTATCATTGGAAATCAAGCTGATATGTTTAAATAACCTGGCCAGCGTAACTAGAATAAACCGCTGGTCCGTATTATAGCCATATTTTCGTTTAATAGTCTCGGCAACCAAATAAAACGCTTTCTGATCCGCCTTAAATTCTTTGATGTAATATCTTTCCCCTGCCAAAAGCCAGGGAACCTTTTGCGGATCTACTAATATCTTATCAAAATCCCGATTAAGATAATGAGCTAACTCATGACAGAGCACAAAAAGCTGCCAAATAAATAACACTTTGTCATAAGTAATTTGTAAAGATTGATCAATATTGATGATTGGACCCTGAGGGAGCCCAAACTGCCGGTAACTATTCACCAATGTACTTTGATAATTAGTTAGATCCGCACTGGTTACCTTCCCATCCTTTTTCTCGCTGCAGTATTTAACTAATTCCGGGCGGTTCATGACCAGATCAATCTTTCCCATTTTGTTCAAATACATCATGAGGCCTTTATTAATCAGTATTGCATACTTGTTATCATTACTTTTTACACAGGTTGCATTAAACTCTCTTGAAGAAACCACCCCAAAAGCAACCTCTTGAAACACCCGCTCCTTGATCCCAATGGAAAGTACCGGTAACACCTGATCCATCAGAGAGTTTACCCGGTACTGACCGGAGCACAACTCATCCAAAACAGATTCTGAATCAGCACCAGAGAGATCCTCCCCTCCCACCTGCAGCTCAAAATCCTCACCGGATTGGGGAAAGAAATATTCTGTTTTCAGATATTCCAATAAATCGGCCGGGGATGAAAAACCTTTCTCTCTCATTGAGGGACCCCCTTTCTCCCTAAAACAATTAATTAACGCCGGAGTGCCTCAACCGGGGGAACAGAAGAAGCCTGTATTGCCGGATATACCCCAAACAAAAGGCCGGAACCCAGCGCAACCAAGCTGGCAATTTTTACTGCCGTAAAACTAACAGCTGTTTCAAACCCGTAACGATTAAAAATTTCCAGGCCCCAAATTCCGCCAATGATCCCAATCAAAGCCCCAATGCCGCTTAAATAAAAGGCCTCTAATAGAAACTGACTTACCAAATCACCTTGCTTGGCACCCAAAGCCCGGCGCACGCCAATTTCGCTGGTCCGTTCGGAAACAGCAACCAGCATAATATTCATAATCCCCAGTCCGCCCACCAGAAGGGAAACTGCGGCAATTCCGCCCAAGAGAAGCGTCATAATTCTATTAGCCTTATCAGCTTCCTCAACCATCTGATTTAAACTGGTGATGGTAATTGCATCTTGACCTTGGGACAATAAGGGTTTTAGAGGAGGCTGCCCCATGTCCATTCCTCGTTCAACAACCATTCCTTCCTTGCCTTGCTCTTCCGTCGCAACAATGGTGGGCGCATTTTGATCCAGGCCTAGTTTCCGACGAAAAATTCTTCCCAATTGTACAACCGCCAAATCTGCCTCATCTGCTGATTCCGCCTTACCCCATATCTCCTCAACGGTCCTTTTCTCGGCTAATTGTTGCGCCGTTGTGTAAGGAACCAGTATCTTATCATCAATACCCTCTGCTTTACCTTGACCTTTTGCGCTTAATACCCCGACAATTCTAAAATCCATCCCATTCAAAGTGCACGTCATGCCAACGGGGCTGCGGCCCCCCAACAGGGAATTGGCAATATTGTATCCAAGAACCGCCACCGGGGAACGCTGCTCCACATGCAGCTGAGTAAAAAAATGCCCGGCGATAACCTGATGGTCACGAATCTGCGAAAAATCCTGGTTGACCCCAATTATTTGGGCATTCCCCCGTGACCGGCGCCACTTCATCACCACATCCGAATGAACAACCGGAGTTGCCATTTTTAAAGCAGGTACCCGTTCTTTTAAATCCTCTGCTTCTTGGGGTTGAAACTCAAATGCAGGGTCCATGGCCTTAACGACAATAACGTTAGTTCCCAAGCTTTGGAACTGTTTTACCACTGCCAGTCGGGCTCCTTCCCCAATACCCATTAAGCTGACAACAGATGCTACCCCAATACCCACTCCGAGAATGGTCAGAACAGATCGGAGGGGCTTGGCAAGAATGCCATGCCAGGCCATTTGGGCACTAAACCAAAACCGGATTCTAAACCACTGTATTTGCTGCCACACCTTTTGCACCCCCTCCGCTATTGTTCACTTGCTCCTCCAGCTTCGTTCTCTCCTTCATTGCCTTGACTATCGGGTATCAATTTATCTGTTTGAATCTTTTGGCTGGGTAAAAGGTCAGCAGTACTTCCAGTTATTACCTCCTGCCCTTCTGTCAGTCCGGACTTTACTTCCGCCATACGGTCATTCATTAAACCAAGTTCAACGGTGACAACTTTGGCAATACCGTCCGGCTGAAGAATTTCCACTTTGTTTTGCCCATCTTCCTGGAACACTGCCTCTAAAGGAATAAGAATAACGTTTTGAGCATCCCCCGCCTTTACATAGGCTTTAGCCTGCATTCCGGGTTTTAATTCGGGTCCGCCTACTACCTTGATCATTACCTCAAAACGGCTAATCCCATTATGGTCCTTTCCCATAGTTGCAACTTGTTCAACTGTCCCTTCAAATACTTTTCCCGGTACAGCATCCACCGTTACCTCAACCAGTGCCCCTTGCTTTACCTGGAGGATATCAATATCATCAACCTGAACCCACATGCGCATATCGGAAGCCTGATAAATACTGCCTAACCATTCACCCGGCTGGACCGTTGCTCCCTGCTGCCGGTTTAAGTCGGCCACAATCCCATCTATCGGTGCTTTGATTTCCATTAATCCTTCTTTTGAGTATAACTGCTGCAATTCGACTCTCTGAGTCCTAATGTTTTCCAGCTTTTCTCGAATAATTTCCTGGACATCCTGTCCTGCCATGGACAAAAGAGGCTGCCCCTCCTTGACTGCTTCCATCTTATGGACAAATACTTCCGTGACAACAGACTCCGCCTGGCTGAGCACCCTCTCTTCATTAACATACTTGTCCACTTGGGATGTGTACCTAGCCCAGCGAATTTTGGTTGGTTCCAGCGGTTTTTCTTTAGCCAGTTCTTTACTTAAAAATCCGATGGAAACAGGCATTCCCGGACGGACTAACCCCGGATTCTCCCCTTCCAGGGTAACCCAATAAACAAATTCATAGCTTTCTTTTTGACTATTAGGTGCCTGATCACTGTTAAGATCAAAACTTGATTCCGGAACCGGGTTGGGATTAATATCTACGATCTCCGCCTGGATAAAATCGCTAAAGTAATTGGAAAAATTCAAAAACCCCACATCGTCTTCTGCCAGTTGTTGATATTCACCTGGTGACAATTTAGCAATTACCTGAAAACGGGAATCGTTAACAATCCGGGCAATAATTTCGCCCTGTTTTACTTCCACCCCTTCTTTTGCCTGGAGATCCGTCACCCGCCCGGCAATCGGCGCCTTGACGATGATCCCCTGATCAGGATTCACCTGACCGATTTGCTCAATGGGAACTCCCATGAGACTTGCCAATGACTTTTCTTCCATCTCTAATTGTTCCCGGGCATTGTCAATCAGCACTGATAAATTAGGCGCATCCAACCGAACCAACGTCTGCCCCTGTTTGACAAAGTCTCCGGGTTTAACTAAAACCTCATCCACAAGATAACTGGTTATTCCAGTCGAATCCATACTGCCATACCCACCCGGCACCTGAATACTGCCGCCATAGGAAGGATTAAGGGGGCCCGAGACATCTACCCCGACAGCAATATCGCCCCGTTTAACGGTATATGTAGAATAAACCGGCGCATCCGCTTTTTCATCCGGTGAAGGAATTAACTGGCGAAAAGCATAATATCCTCCACCAATTACAACGAGAATAATTAACACAACAGTCAATACTCGTGCACGCATTTTTCAACCTCCTGTTTAGTTTATCCTTTATATCGCCCGAAAAGTTTCTTCCCGGGCGATCGTTCCATCTAATAAGCGAATAACCCGGTGCCCGTAGCCGGAAATACTTTCGTCATGGGTTACCTGAACAATGGCAATGCCCATTTCGCCGTTTAATCTTTGAAAAATTGCCATAATGTTTTCCCCGGTATGTGAATCTAAAGCCCCGGTCGGTTCATCCGCCAGGATTACTTTGGGATTCCCCACAATAGCCCTGGCAATGGCTACCCTTTGCTGTTCTCCCCCGGAAAGCTGGGTAGGGCGATGATGTCCACGGTGCGAGAGACCGACAGATTCTAAAGCAGCGAGAGCTAATTTTCTCCGTTCTTTCTGGGGAACCCCTCGGTAAATCAATGGAAGTTCCACATTTTGCAGAGCATTTAAGTCTCGCAACAGATGAAAGCTCTGAAAAACAAAACCAATAGAATGATTGCGGATATCGGCTAGTTGACTGTCATTCATCTTTTCCACTTGCTCCCCGCAGAATTTATATACGCCTGAACTGGGCTTGTCCAAACAGCCAATAATATTTAGTAATGTAGATTTGCCAGATCCTGACGGGCCCATAATAGAAACAAACTCACCGTCTTTCACAGTGAGGTTTATCCCTTTTAAAACCTCTGTGTGCACGTTTCCATTAACATAATGCTTTTCTATACCGGCCAATTGAAGTAACACTAAATAACCCCCCTTCTGCCCAGTTGGCACCTAATAAATATAATACCAAAGTTATCCAATATAAAATAGACGCAGTAATGTTTCTTTTTGTTGCATTTTATTATTAATTGTGTCTAAGATTTACAGATTATCAAACTTGACAAAAATCCCTGCCTTGATTATTATTGAGACAAATATTAAATAGGATTAGATGATGAAAGAGTTTAGTAGCCCTTTATGGTGACAATCCAGAGAGCAGGCTGTGGGGTGCAAAGCCTGTCGGACATAGAGGTGTGAATTACACTCCGGAGTTTTTGTGTTAAAACACTACGGTGATCACCCGTTACAATGATTTGAGAGACACCTGCATTGCAGGTGTAATTAAGGTGGTACCACGGGTCCTCCCGTCCTTATCGGATGGAGGACCCATTATTTTTTAGATTACTGAAAGGATTGTGAGTAATGAGTAATGTCTTTGATCTGTTAATGGAAAGAGGTTTTATTGAACAAGCTACCCACGAAGAAGAAATCAGAGAATTACTGGGCAGAGAGCCCGTTACCTTCTACATTGGATTTGACCCCACTGCAGACAGCCTTCATGTGGGGCATTTTGTCCAGATCATGGTAATGATGCACATGCAAAAAGCCGGACACCGGCCGATAGCTTTATTTGGCGGCGGCACGGCGATGGTGGGAGATCCCTCCGGAAAAACAGATATGAGAAAAATGCTAACTCGGGAAGAAATCAGTAATAATGTGGCCTCCTTCAAAAAACAGTTCTCCAAATTTATTGAATTTGGACCGGACAGAGCATTTATGGTAAACAACGCTGATTGGTTGCTGGAATTAAACTACGTAAAATTCTTAAGAGAGATCGGCCGCCACTTTTCCGTCAACCGGATGCTGACAGCAGAATGTTTTAAAACCCGTATGGAAAAGGGCTTGACCTTTCTGGAATTTAACTACATGCTGATGCAGTCATATGACTTTTTGGAATTGTACCGGCGCTACAATTGCCGGCTGCAGCTGGGAGGAAACGACCAGTGGTCTAATATTTTGGGCGGGGTGGAACTGATTCGCCGGGCGGATAACGGCGATGCCTTTGGCCTGACTTTTAAGCTCCTCACCACCAGTGAAGGAAAGAAAATGGGCAAAACCGAGGCCGGTGCAATTTGGTTGGATCCTAAAAAAACTTCACCCTATGACTTCTATCAGTACTGGCGTAATGTGGATGATCCGGACGTGGAAAATTGCTTGGCTCTTTTGACTTTCTTGCCAATTGCTGAAGTAAAAAGATTAGCTTCACTGGAAGGAGCAGAAATTAATCAGGCCAAAGAAATTTTGGCTTATGAAGTTACCAAACTGGTACACGGGAAAGAAGAAGCAGAAAAAGCTGCTCAGGCTGCCAAGGCTCTTTTTGGGGGAGGAACTGACTCAGCAGATATGCCTTTCACGGAAATCCCCCGAGAACGTTTTGCAGCAGGCCTGGACATTTTAACCATCTTGATGGAAGCAGGTCTCATCTCATCCAAAGGTGAAGGCCGGCGCCTCGTCCAGCAGGGGGGAATCTACCTGGGTGAAGATAGAGTGGATGACTTTGGGCTATTAATTAAAGAAAAAGACTTTAGCCAAGGCAAGCTGCTTTTAAGAAAAGGGAAGAAGGTTTACCACCAAATCAGAATGGTTTAAATATAAATGAGCGTCAGTTGGCATTTAAGCTCCAACTGACGCTGAATTTTTTATAAAGTGGAAAGCAGATGATTAATAAACTGCTGAGCAGTACGGCCGGAACGGGCATTATGCCATCTTTCCCATTCAATGGCACGCTCCTTTAGTTCGGAGACAGGGAGGTCTATCCCTTGCTTTTTTGCTAATCCTTCCACAATGGACAGGTATTCTTCCTGATCAGGTGAGGTGAAGGTTACTGTTAAGCCAAAGCGGTCGGAAAGAGAGAGCTTTTCTGCCAGCGAATCACCGGCATGAATTTCCCCCCCGGCTTCGCCCCTGTCCTGCCATGTTTCCTGAACCAGGTGCCGGCGATTGGAAGTAGCATAGATCAAAACGTTATCCGGCATTACTTCCACACCGCCCTCCATTAAAGCTTTCAGGAACTTGTAGTCAGTTTCCGCCCCCTCAAAGGAAAGATCATCAATAAATATAATAAACTTTTGAGCATAATCTCTGATTGGACGAACTATCTCCAGCAATCTATGGAGCTGGTGACGGGATACTTCCACCAGACGCAGGCCGCGGGCAGAATATTCATTGACAAGTGCCTTTATTGTGGATGACTTCCCTGTCCCCCGGTCCCCATAAAGTAGTAAATTATTCGTTTTTTTGCCTTCAATAAATGCTTCTGTATTTTTTATAATTATCTCTTTCTGCCATTGATAGCCAATGAGATCTGCCAACCGAACCGGGTCAGGATGGCGGACTCCTATCAAGCCCCGGCCTTCTTCCCACCGGAGAAAATCGAACATGCCAACGACACCGCAACCAAATTTGTGGTAAAAATCTACAAGTGCCAATGCTAAATCCTCTTCTGAAGAGCCTGTAAAGAAGTCGTTTAGAACTTTCATTTTGGAAAGGCACGGTTTTTTCGTGTCATCCAGGGAAACATTTCTCACATGAAAATTCTCAATAAGCGGCAGAATTTCTCCTGCTGAAACCAAATCCGCAAAGTTCAGGTGGTATAGCCTTTTAATAATGCGCACATCATGCAAAGCTCCTTGAAACAAACTCGACCCGGATATTTCTCTCCCATGCCGGGCACAAGTGCGGGAAAAAGGATTTTCATCTTCTGCAATCAATTTCACCAGGTAAGAATGCCAAAGGTTACCTTCCAGATGCTGCTGTTCAGCAATGTTTACCAAATCAGTGCAGATGTCAAAAAAAATTTCCTCCCTTTGGTTTGCATCTCCTTGATCAGAACTTACCAAAAAAAGCAGGCGTCGTAACCGAGAAATTACTTTATCCTGAAGAAAGCTGTGGAAAATTAACAATCGGCCTGATTCGTCATAAATTTCGCGTAAGTTTTGCCGTAAATTATTCTTCATTTTTTAACCTCACAATTTTTTGGTCTTGTCAATTACCACCATCATTATATATTCTTTTTCCTTTTATTGCAGACATTTTCGATATAAATTAAAGAACCGCTTTGCGGCCGTTAAGCTTCAAGCGGTTTTCTTTCCGATAACCTAGGGTTTAATTACTATCTTGTATTCTCAGCATAGATGAAATTATATTTACTGGCATGCTTCAATTCATCAGTGATAATTTGGATCATCATGTTTATCTGATGCCTTGCTGTAATGCCGTATAAAATCTGGCGGTATCTCTCAACGGCACCCAATTCTCCAAAAATTGTTCTTTCGATTCCTTCCAGGAAGCTTCTTGGTCTTTCAAATTCCTCCTCCTCCGCGAAGGGCCTTTTGGGGTGGGTGCTACGCTGATTAAATAATCATAAAAAAGTTCATCCTCACGCTCCCCGGCAACAGCCTCTTTAATCAATTTCAAGGATTTCGGCAATGCAAACCGAGGGTAATACATAGCCGTTGGGTAAAAATTACACTGGTGATGTCCCATCATCATCGGACAATACCCGTTCAACTTATTTCCTCCTTTCCATGGGATTATTAATAAAACATGCCAGGAATGCAGTTAATAGAATGTAAAAATAAAACAATCCCGCTCCTAAGGAAATAAAGCCGTTTATTTATTTTATTCTTTCGCCAGGCGCCACATGCCGGTTCCATTCTCCGTTTTCTTTTCCACTAAGCCTTTTTTCTTAAGTGAATTAAGCGCGTGGTTTACTGCTGTCACCGGACTTTGATGCACACCGCAGCCACTCAATTGATATTTTTTCGCATAAAGCTGCCTGATTTTTTGATGTTCCAATGGATACTCTATGCGCAATTCCTCCACGAGATATTCTATCGTCTTATAATAATCCTGCTCCAATAAGCTTAGGACCGCTTCCTCAATAGCTAAAACCAAGTCCATTCTACTCGCTCCTCAGGGAAAATTTAAACCCCGCTCCCTTTAAAAAGAGCGGGATTGAAAAAATTAATCTTCTTTCGTTTTAAGAAATCAACCCTTGACCCATGTCCTTTGCCATCTCCTGGACATGAAACCGGGCTTGAGGCGGAAACACGGCCGGCAACCCGCTGAAAAGATAGATATCATCCAGCGGAACCAGGCGGGTTAGAATGAAAAAGCCCGGACGAAGCATTACCCTGTTTTTCTTACCTAGATTGGAAGTACAATGATACTCCCTGCCATCTACCAAATTGATTAAACATGCAATATCCTCATTAACAGCTTTGATTTCAAAGATGCCCCCGCTGCAGTCTTTCCATTTTTCGAGAATGGCGATTTCCTCTTCAGAAAGATCCTGATGCCCTTTAATGAATCGATCAATAAAGTAGTTGCCGTCCTTAAATCTGTAACAGTGAATAAACCAATCGTAAGCATTGATCTTTTCATCTTCACTTTCGCTGCCGTTCTTCTTAGAATAATTCTTTAATATTAACGGGATAAACCGGCGCTCCTTGCTGTGAAAATATTTCACCAGGCGCTGTTTTAGTTTTCCGGCTAATTCTATCCGAGCGACCGTTTCTTCAGATAAAACCATATGGAAACAACTTCCTTTTCTTAATATATAAAGATAATATACCACATTATAATAAAAAAAACCAACAACTGATCTTGGCCATCTGAAGAATACTGCCTATATTACCAGAAAGGTAATGCCTGGCCTGTGTAAAAAACTGCCGGTCGGAGCCTTGAGTATTGAGGAAATTGACAAGAAGAAAATGCAAATTCCAGTCCTTTAGGGAAGCCTTAGTTGCACTTATGCTATCAACATATATAATCTTACAATTAAAGCCCATACCCTAAGGTATGAGCTCATTTGACAGTTATTCTGCTTCCGGAAGTGCTTCAGGCAGTAAGGAGTATTCCATCTCTCGTTCTTCCCAATTTTTCAGACACACCCAGTGCCCATTATGGCGCTGCATATATCTGGGTAAAATCGGCACTTTCCCGTAACCATGGGGAGCATTAATAATATAGGTGGGGACAGCCAGTCCGGAAGTGAATCCCCGAAGTTTCTTGATAATTTCCAGCCCTTCATCCACTGTGGTAATAAAGTGCCTAGTCCCTTTCACCGCTTTGGCATGGAAAATATAATAAGGCTTTACCCGTATTTTTAAAAGTTCCTGGTTTAATTTTTTCATAATGGCCGAGTCATTATTTATCTCTTTTAAGAGCACTGCTTGATTTCCCAGAACGACCCCTGCTTCCACCAACATATCACAGGCCTTTTTTGTTTCCGGAGTAATTTCTTGAGGATGATTAAACTGTGTATTAATAAAAATAGGAGGGTGTTTCTTAAGAATTGCACATAGTTCCTTGGTAATACGCTGAGGGAGAGTGACAATTGTTCTGGTACCAAGGCGCTTAATTTCCACATGATCCATTTGGTCCAACTCGCTTAAAAGCCAGTCGATCTTCCTGTCACTTAAGAGCAGAGCATCTCCTCCGGTAATTAAAACATCTCGAATTTCCTTATTCTTTCTAATATAGTCCAGTGCCGCTCGTAAATTTTCCGCCGTTTGGTGCCTGTCAGTTTCCCCAATGTTGCGCCGCCGTTGACAGTGCCTGCAGTACATGGCGCATTGATTTGTAACATTAATAATGAGACGGTCCGGATAACGCCTGGTGATACAAGGCGCCGGAGAAGTAAATTCTTCACCCATGGGGTCATCATACCCAGATTCATCTAACTCTTCAATAGCAGGAATGGATTGCCGAATGACCGGATCATGTTGATCATTGGGATCCATAAGCGAAGCAAAATAAGGGGAAATAGCCCACCGGTAACGTCTTCCAATGTTTTCAATCTGGGTGCAGCGTCTCGCAGAAAAGCCGAATAAATCGGCAAGGGTTTTGACATCGGTAATTCTGTGTGCCATCTGCCAGCGCCAATCTTCCCAATCATCTTCCGTAGCCTTAAAATATTCCAGCATTTTTTTCTTGTTCGTACCGGTCAGTTTCTGAAGGTCAAATCCGGTTTTTATGTTACTCTTTACCTCCAGGTAATCAGTAATTGATTTACGTAGTTCAGATGCCCGTCGCAGTGCAATCGATCTCTTTTCTTCTTCACTCAGTTTCCACTTTCTGAGAACCCTAACTGACATCTTATCGCCTCCTTTTCAGTATTAGTAGAAATATAAACCCCGGGCATAAAACCCGGGGCGCAAAAGGCACGACAATATAGGCAATCATTTTTGCCAACTATCCTCCCTTTCCACGCTTGCGAAGTTAGCTGACGGATTCGGGTCGAAAGTAACCCTACCTGGTCGACTGAAAAGCCTGCCAGGATTCACCCCGGATTTGGTTCCCCCGCTTCTCGAAATAAGAATTAAGCGACTTAAGGAAATATTAAATTATCAATTTATTATAACATGAACAACCAATAATTTCAACTATTTAGAGTATTTCCGCAAGAAAATAAAAGCACCAACCATAAAGAGACCATCATTATGCCGGTGCTGTTTATAATTATTAGATTCTAAATACATCCGTTTTTCAACTGACTATTATCCTAATAAGCAATAACTTCCGTCCAGACCCGGTCATATTCTTTGAGAAATTCTCCCGGATCATAAAAAATTTCACAGTTTTTTAGATCTTCTTCAGCAGGGTAAGCAGTCTTATCCTGTAAAAGTTCCGGATCAAGTTGTTTTTTAGCTTCAGTATGAGGAGTGGAATAGCCAATGTAATCGGTGTTTTTAAATGCTATTTCCGGATCACACATAAAATTGATGAACTGCTCTGCTTCCTTTTTATGTGCAGCCGTCTTCGGAATAACCATCGCGTCAAACCAGAGGTTGCTCCCTTCCTTGGGGATAGCGTATTCTAAATCAGGATTCTCCCATTTCATAAATACAGCGTCTCCTGACCATACTACCGCCAAGGCGGCTTCGCCCTGAATCATTTTATCTTTAACATCATCCCCCACATAGGCAAGTACCAGGGGTTTTTGTTCAATTAAGGCTTCCTTAGCCACCTCCAGTTCTTGGGTATCCCGGGAATTGAGGGAATACCCATGCATCTTTAAGGCAACTCCGATTGAATCCCGCTGGCTGTCCAGCATGAGTATCTGCTTTTTGTATTTCTCATTCCAGAGTATTTTCCAACTGTCGACAGGATCGTTGACCATTGTTTTGTTATAGAGAATCCCTACCGTTCCCCACATATAGGGAACTGAATACTCTTCATTCGGATCATAACTCAATTTACGAAAGGCCGGATCAATATATTTATAGTTGGGAATGTTGTTTAAATCAATTTTCTCCAGCATATCTTCTTTAATCATTTTTTCGATCATATAATCGGAGGGAATCACGACATCATAATTGCTCCCTCCAGATTTAACCTTAATAAACATATCCTCGTTGGTTGTAAAGGTATCATAGTTAACTTTAATTCCGGTTTCTTGTTCAAATTCAGCAAGAACCGACTCATCAATATAGTCACCCCAGTTGTACACATTCAATGTCGCCTGATCTGAGTTGCCGCAGCCTGCAGCCATAAACACCCCAAAGATCAGTGATACGGCAATAATCACATAACATAATTTTTTCATGCTTGACTCTCCTTCTTCATTTGGTCTCTTGCCATTCTTCTGTCAACTATAAAAAGTAACAGGAGAACAGACACAAACATCAGCGTGGACAAAGCGTTAATTTTGGGGTTAATCCCCCGTCTGGCCATAGTATAAATGTAAATTGACAAGTTTGTTACTCCGGAGCCGGTAGTAAAGAAACTGACAACAAAATCATCCAAGGATAAAGTAAATGCTAACAGTGCTCCTGTAAAAACACCGGGCATAATCTCTGGGAGAATCACCTTTTTAAAGGCATAAAATGGGGCGGCGCCTAAGTCAAGTGCTGCTTCATACAGGTGCTTATTTAACTGCTGCAGTTTAGGCAGCACAGACAGAATAACATAGGGAATATTAAAAGTAATGTGGGCCAATAACAAAGTGGTCAGACCCAGGCGCAGATTTAAAAATATAAACAAAACCATCAAAGAAACTCCCATGACAATATCCGGATTTATCACAGGCAAATAAGTAAAATTCATCACCACCGATCTTTTAAATTTATCCATATTGTAAATGCCAATAGCTGCCGCCGTTCCAATTAAAGTCGCAAAAACAGCAGCCAAAACAGCAACCAAAACCGTATAGTACAAAGCCCTCATAATCTGAGGATCATGAAACAGGGCGGCATACCATTTTAGGCTCAACCCGTCCCAGTGACCCCGGGACTTAGAATTATTAAAAGAAAAAATAATCAAGACAAAAATGGGTGCATAAAGAAAGAGAAAAATTAGATACAGATATAACTTTTTCCAAAACATCCTTACCATAAGCCACCACCTACCGAATCCCGGCTGCTTTTAGGCATCAGCACCATACTGATCAATATTAGCACCATCATCACCAATGATAGGGCAGAGCCGAAATGCCAATCACCCACATATAAAAACTGCTGCTCAATGAGATTTCCGATTAGAGCAAACTGTCCCCCTCCAAGCAGGCGGGAAATGACAAAAGTTGATACAGCAGGCATAAAAACCATAGTAATCCCGGAGATTACTCCGGGCAGGCTTAAAGGAAATATGACCTGCCGAAAAACGGTAAAAGAATCCGCACCCAAATCTTCTGCTGCCTCAATTAGATGGTAATCAATTTTGCGCAGGACGGAATAAATGGGCAGCACCATAAAAGGCAAAAAATTGTATACCATCCCCAGCACCACGGCAAAGTTTGTGTAGAGCAAATTAACCGGCGGAAGATCAATTAACGAAAGAAACGTATTGATTAATCCCTTTCTTTCCAAAAGAGCCATCCAAGCATACGTACGCAGCAATAGATTCATCCACATGGGCAAAACAAAAAGTAATATGAGAAAATTTCTCTTACTTAGTTTTTTATCGGCAAGAATCATCGCCACAGGATATCCTAAAACCAAACAGCAAACGGTACTGATCAAGGCTAGCACTAAAGATCTTAAAAGGACACGCAGGTAAACCGGTTGAAAAAACTTCCGAAAATTATCCAAGGATAAAACCGTATCCCCGTTGACTTGTACTGTTAAACTATAATATGCCACTAAAACAAGAGGTACGATAATAAACATAAGCATCCAAATGAGATACGGGTATGAAACCCAGTACTTTTTCATTGTGCTACCCTCTTCATCACATGGATTTCGTTTGGTCCGATGAAAAGCCCCACCCGGGTGTTAACCGGTTCCATGGTTGTACTGTGAATTTTCCACTGTATTTTCCCAGAGATAACTAAGCTTTCATAATGGACCCCTTTAAAAATAACTGACTTAACATCACCCACTATCATCCCCTCGTTTTCGGGAACCATTCTAATGTCTTCCGGACGTACCACAACATCAACTTTTTCCCGTGGGGCAAAACCTTTATCCACACAGGCAAATTCCCGCCCGGCAAAATCCACCAGATAATCCCGCACCATTACGCCGGAAAGAATATTGCTTTCACCGATAAATTCAGCGACAAAAGGATTTTTCGGCTCGTTATAAATATCTTGCGGCGTCCCGATCTGCTGGATTACTCCCTCCCGCATCACAACAATGGTATCAGACATGGTCAGAGCCTCTTCCTGATCATGGGTCACATAAATAAATGTAATACCTAAGCGTCGCTGCATATTTTTTAGTTCCAACTGCATACCTTTACGCAGTTTCAAATCCAAAGCTCCCAGAGGTTCATCCAAGAGAAGCACTTCAGGTTCATTCACCAGTGCCCGGGCAATTGCTATCCGCTGCTGCTGACCGCCGCTTAATGATTCAACATCCCGCTTTTCATATCCGGCCAAGTTTACCAAGTTCAGAACACTCTTAACTTTTTTTTCAATCTCGCTTTGAGCCATTTTTTTAATTTTTAAACCGAAGGCAATGTTTTCAAAAACATTCATATGAGGAAACAAAGCATAACGTTGAAAAACAGTGTTCACTCTTCTCTTATAGGGAGGCAAGCTGTTAATATTTTCTCCTTCAAAAAGAATTTCCCCGGTAGTAGGCTGTTCAAAACCGGCAATAATGCGTAGGGTAGTTGTCTTTCCGCATCCGCTCGGTCCTAAAAGAGTCAAAAACTCATTTTTCCTAATATATAAATTAGTTTTTTTCAGGGCTTCGCTCCCATTGTATTTTTTTGAGATATTAACCAGTTCAATTATGTGTTGGGACACCACCGATACCCTCCTGAAAAAATAATTTTTAAACCTATTTAGAAACTGGGGGGCGCAGAAATCCAAAGGACCCGTGCCATAGTTTTTCCCGCGTTGGAAATAAAATGGGTTACGGAAGGTTTAAAATAAAAACTCTCCCCTTTTCTGGCCCGGAATTTTTGTTTATCCAAATGAACAAAAATTGAGCCGGACAAAACAAAACCAAACTCTTCTCCGGGATGAGGGTCGTCAACTTCCGAAGTACCAGCTACATCTAAGCTGATGATAATTGGTTCCATTTGATTCTTTTGGGAATTAGGCACAATCCATTCAATATCATATTTCATTTCCCGGTTTTCTTTAACAAAGATATCCTCTCGCCGGAAAACAACTTTCTCCGCAACTGCCTCATTAAAAAAATCCTGCAAGTTGGTACCAAGGCTTTGAAGAATATCCACCAACGTGGAAATGGAAGGGGACGTTAAATCCCTTTCCACCTGGGAAATAAAGCCTTTAGAAAGTTCACACCGGCTGGCAAGCTCCTCCTGGGTCAACCCATTCTTTACCCTTAACCGCTTAATTTTTTCCCCAATATTCATAGAGTCACCCGGTTTCTATAAACTAAACTTTTTGTTTACACTTGCTAAACTTAGCAACAGAATAATTTACGCATATTTCAGAGATAATGTCAATATTTTTCCGAAAAATTTTTAGCTGACAGATGCCATTTTCTGGATGATTTTTCTTTCGGAACGCATGTTTCTGGAATTTTTTTTATTTTTTACGTATAATAAATAGACCAGGATAAATAAGGAGAGTCTCTATGCTTGTCGGCGATCTAGACCTAGCACGGATCATTCCTTTAGCAGCCCAATGGGGTTACCTTGGTGCAGCAGGAGTATTGTTTATTGAAGGATTGTCTATTCTTCCCTTTCCTGGAGGTACATTTCTCATCATCTACGGTTTTTTAGCTTCCCAGGGTAAAATCTCCCTGTTGCTGGCCATCATTAGCGCCTCTTTAGGTTACACTATTGCCGGAACCTTTCCATATTGGATTGGTAAAATTGGTGGCCGAAAGTTGCTATTAAATTACGGGCGATATGTAGGTTTCACCCAGCACCGCTTTCGTGCTACGGAAAAATGGTTTAACAAGTTTGGTATTCCCCTGGTTGCTTTTGGACGGCTGATGTTCTTTCGAAACTACATTTCTTATTTTGCCGGTATTGCCAAAATGCCGGCGGTCAGCTTTTATTTTTACACCTGGATGGGCATTATTCCCTGGGTTATCTACATGACACTGTTAGGTTATATTCTCGGTAACAAGTGGCGCTATGCTTTGGAACTGGCGGAAAGATACTCCTGGATGGGTATCGGTACAATAGCAGGCCTGATCGTGCTGGCTTACTTTTTCTTTAAATCCCGGCTGTGGAAGAAGCTAAACCGCTGGCTGGATAAAAGTGGCAGATAATAATATTTAAGAGAATTAACTAGGATTCCTGTTTAAATTAACAGGAATTTTTTTATTGAAGCTATGGCACATTCTCATCGTTTTAGTTTTTCGTCTCGAACAAAGGTTTGAATATGGTGGCAATTCTATGTTATAATTTGCTTGAAGGATTTATTTAAAACTACGAAGCTGGTGTGCCCTATGAACCTGGAACAAAAGATCTGGATACTGGCTGATTCGGCAAAATACGATGTTTCCTGCTCCTCCAGCGGGAGCACTCGGAAAAATAAATCAGGGGGCATCGGTAACAGCAACCTGGGAGGGATCTGCCACAGTTGGACAAGTGACGGCCGGTGTATTTCCCTTTTGAAAATACTCTTTTCCAACGACTGCTGTTACAACTGTGTTTATTGTGTGAACAGGGCAACAAACGACGTTCCCCGAGCCTCTTTTACCCCGGAAGAACTGGCGGAATTAACTATTAATTTTTACCGTCGTAATTATATTGAAGGATTATTTTTAAGCTCCGCTGTCCTAAAAAGCCCGGACTATACCATGGAACTCCTGCTTCGTACCGTAAAAAAACTGCGTGAGGATTATTGTTTCAACGGGTACATACACTTGAAGGCTATTCCGGGAGCAGATTACCGCCTGATTGAGAAAGCAGGGCGGCTCGTGGATCGGATGAGTATTAATATTGAACTCCCTACGCAGGACGGATTAAAACGTCTGGCACCCCAAAAGAAAAAAGAGTCCATCCTGGGACCCATGGGCTTTATTAATGAACAAATTATGGAAGAATCAACGGCCTACAAAAAAAGAAAAAAGTCTCGGATCTTTGTCCCGGCAGGACAAACTACCCAGTTGATGATTGGAGCCACCCCTGACCATGACCTTTCCATTCTCAGGCTGGCAGAAGGTCTTTACCGCCGCTACTCTCTGAAGCGAATTTATTATTCGGCTTACATTCCGGTGGTGACCCATCCTAATCTTCCTGCTCTATCCGGGCCGCCACTTTTGAGAGAACATCGGTTATACCAGGCCGACTGGCTGTTGCGTTATTATGGTTTTTCGGCCGGAGAACTCTTAAATGAAACTACTCCCAGTTTTGATCCCGACCTAGACCCGAAATGCCAATGGGCCCTTACCAACCTCCAACTTTTCCCGGTGGAAATCAACAAGGCCGATTACCGAATGCTCCTCCGGGTTCCGGGGATTGGTGTGCGCTCTGCTAAGCGCATTTATGCGGCTCGAAAAGTCTGCCCGTTAAACTGGGAAAGCCTCCGTAAAATTGGCGTAGTTTTAAAGCGAGCGAGATTTTTCATTACCTGCCAAGGTAAGTTTTACGGAGAAAGCTCCATGAATGAGTCTCTCATAAGAGAAAATTTGACGACAAAAAATAAAACGGCGGTTAAACCTGGCTGGGAACAACTCTCACTTTTTTCTTATCTCCCTGGTGCGGGAAGCCTGCCGAATGACCTTTCCACTAATATTACAGGTGAATTATAATGCTTATCTACCTTTATGACGGTACTTTTGAAGGCCTCTTGACCGCCATTTACCAGGCATACTATCGCCGGGAAAAACCGGATTCAATCACCACCGGACCGGCAATGCAAACTCACCTTTTTGGTCAAACGATGCCGATCACAACGGATCGTACAAAAGCAGAGAGAGTTTCCCGGGCGGTCAGGGAAAAAATATCTCCTGCTGCTTTATCAAATATTCTCTTAGCTTTCCTTTCGGAACAGACTGAGGCTGCTACCTGGGTTTATCACTACCTGGATCTTGGCTGGAAAATGGGCAAGAATGTGGATCTTTGCTTAAACCACGATCCGGTTTTAAAAATTCTTGATCTGGCCCGCAAAGTAAAGGGAGAAAGGCACCGGATGCTTGGCCTGATTCGCTTCCGACAGCTTGATCTTAAATATGATATTTACTATGCTCCCTTTAAACCGGACTACAATATTACCGGCCTGGTGGCACCTCACTTTGCCCAACGCCTTGCCGACCAGAACTGGATTATTCATGATGTGGGCAGGAATCTCGCCGCTCTGTTCAATCAAAAGGAGTGGCTGCTCACCGAGTTTCAGTTAGACAAGATCCCTTCTCTGGCTGCAAATGAGGAAACCTATCAAAAACTATGGAAAAATTATTTTAAGAGCGTTGCCATAAAAGAACGGCATAACCCAAAATTGCAGAAAAAAAACATGCCGATGAAATATTGGCGCTACTTAATTGAAAAAAATCAATAGCTTCCATCTTTTTAAACAACAAGTAGCTCCTTAGTGAACCCGGTAAGTATTTCACAACCTTTTTCCCGCACCACAACTGTATCCTCAATTCTCACTCCACCCCAGTCAGGGAGATAAATACCGGGTTCGATTGTGATAATATTCCCCGGCTCCAGTACTTTTTCGGATTTTACCGATACTGAAGGTTCCTCGTGGATCTCCAAGCCGACACCGTGACCCAATCCGTGGCCAAAAAAGCTGGCGTACCCGGCATCTTCAATTACCTTTCTTGCTACCATGTCCAGGTCCTTGCCCTTTATTCCAGGCTGTACGGCATTTAAGGCAGATTCTTGCGCTTTCTGCACGATTTGGTAAATCTCTTGCTGCTTAACAGATGGTTCCCCCACCACTACCGTTCTTGTCATATCTGAGCAGTAGCCCTCGAAGCATGCTCCGAAATCAAATAAAACAAAATCACCCTTCTCAATTACCCGACTGGAAGGAACAGCATGGGGGAGAGAAGACCTAGGACCTCCCGCCACAATGGAGGGAAAAGAAGGGCCAGATGCTCCTTGTTTTTTTAATTCATATTCCAATTCCATCTCCAATTCCTGCTCAGTAATGCCAGGTTTCACCAACTCGATAATTACTTTGAAAGCCTGGTCGGCAATTTGCGCGGCTTTCTTAACCAGAGCTATTTCCCTTTCTTCTTTAACGGAGCGAACACCTTCCACAATTCCTAATATAGGTACCGGCTCGGTTTCTTCTAAAACCTGAGAAATCTTTTCATATACTTCATATGTTACATAGTCTTTTTCAAAACCCAACTTTTTGATGCCCATTTCCCATGTCTTTTCCTTGATGGTTTCTTCTAATGAATGATACTGGATAATTTCAAATCCGGGGCATTCTAGCTTTGCCTGCTCAGTATACCTGGAATCAGTAATGAACACTTTCTTCTCCGCGGATAGGAGAAGATAAGACTCAGAACCGGTAAACCCGCTGACATATCTGATATTGGCATCTTTCATTAACAACAATCCGTCCAGTTCGGCTGCAGAAATACGTTCCAGCACCTTTTCGATCCTGCCCAAATTCATTGCTCCTTTCGATCATTTATCATTATCTTATAGGATTAACTTAACCACCGAAAAGCTTACACCTGCTCCAGGGAAAATAAATAAGTCCCATCTCTCCTTAAAAAGAAAGGGTGGGACTATCATAGCAGCTTTAAGTAATTAAACTTTTTTGACAACCGCAACAAACAAGGATAACAAGATGAGGACTCCGCCCATCAGCCCGGAGAGATAAATTGTCTCATGGAGAAAGAGCGCGGCAAAAATCAAAGTAAAAAGCGGTTCGGCTAAAAGAATAATCCCTACGCTTTCCGAACTGGCAGTTTTCTGAGCTTTTGTTTGAAACAAAGTTGCCAACCCGGTACCGGCCACTCCCATTAACAGCAGGGGATAAATATTTTCCTTAATGCCGGCATAATTAAATCCTTCCAAGCCCACTGCCCCACATGAGGCGGCAACAGCCAATACTAACAACAGGATAAAAGAAAGGAGATAGTCATCCTTACCCTTACCAATCCGGTCCATAACGATGATATACAAGGTATACAAACAGGCACTGCCCACCGCAAGAAGATCCCCATAGTTAAAACTACCCCCGTTAATACCGGAGATCAGTCTCAATCCTAATAAAGACAAGAAAACACTAAAAACAATCCACCAGGATGGAAGACGCCTTTTCAAGAGAGTTTCCGCGCTGGGAACAAATAATACACTTAGCGCCATGAGAAAACCGGCCTTAGAAGCAGTAGTATATTTCAAGCAGTAAATCCCCAGATAATAGGAAAAAAAGAGAATCAGCCCTAAAAAAAGCCCGGCTTTTAAATCACCTTTCTTCATCGCCAGTAATTTCCCCGGGGATGCACAAAAAATAACCAGCACAGCTACCCAAGCCCGTACCATCAGAATATGGGTGGGAGAAATGGAACCGATCATTCCTTTCCCCAAAACTGTACTTAGTCCCCAACCAAAAGCGGTGAGAAGCAACAAAAAGTAAGCAGAGGTTAATTTACTCCTACTAATATCCGAAGAAACAGTCAAGTCTTTCATATTTGTCTCCACAAAAAAGTCTTTACATGAAGGTTATTAGTCCAGTATAGACATCCCCATAGAAATAATCAAGTATTACATCTATTAATTTGAAATATTATTTTTCCCCTGTAAACGACCTTTTTCAGTCACTGTTCTGTTTAGTGATCTAAATGAATACATTAGGTAAGAGAGAAAATATTTGAGGTGGACCAATGAATAATTACTACCATTATTGTCCTGCTGCCATCGCACAGATTAACGGAGGGCCGCTAGCCCCTCAGATCAGAGGAACAGTAATCTTAAGAAACGTACCCGGCGGAGTTATCGTCTCTGTCCATGTCAGCGGGCTTCCTCCCTACCGGCCGGCAGAAAACAACAATCCGCCGATTGGCCCCCATGGTTTTCACATCCATGAATTTGGGAATTGTACAGTAGGTGACCCGAATAACCCCTTTCAAGCAGCAGGTGCACACTGGAATCCGACAAATCAACCTCATGGAAACCATGCCGGAGATTTTCCGGTGCTTTTCTCCAATAACGGTATGGCTATGATGACCTTTTTCACTAATAAATTTACCGTAAGGGATGCAATCGGAAAAGCAATTATCATCCATGAGAATCCTGATGATTACCGCTCCCAACCGGCCGGTAACGCCGGCAAACGTCTGGCCTGCGGGGTTATCAGATGTGCCTTTGGCCAGGCAGGAAGCCAATTTTATTAACCGACTCTGAGAGATCTTTCTTACTCTTTATCTTACTTTTGACCAGCCGATTTTGCCAGCCAATTATCCTGGAGATTACGGCTTATAGCCATAACGCTCAAAAAAAATGAATCCAAGCTCTTCTGAAATAAGCGGTTTTTTAATAACCGCCTGTTTTTTTCCAATACCATACGCTCTCTGGAGGTATCTTGAACAGGCAAATTGTTCTCATGTTTATACGCTGCTATCTGCAAAACTTTGTCCATCCGTTGTTCAAAAAGACGCACAAGTTGCCGGTCAATATCGTCAATCTCTTCTCTCAATTTTTCTAATCCGTCCATAATGATTCTCCTCACCTATTACCAATAATTAAGTCCAGCAAAACTAACGCCGCAGCCGCTTCCACCACCGGGACCGCCCTGGGAACAATACATGGATCGTGTCTGCCTTTAATTTCCACCATAGTTTCTGTCATTTTCTCTAAATCCACAGTGGCTTGAGGCTGACCAATAGAGGATGTAGGCTTGAATGCGGTGCGAAAGACCAAAGGCATTCCGTTGGTTATGCCGCCTAATATTCCGCCATTATGGTTGAAGCGGGTTTTAATTTCATTATCTTTTAGGTAATAGCAATCATTTGCTTCTGATCCTTTCATGCGCGTCACCCCAAACCCGCTGCCAAATTCCAGCCCCTTGACGCCGGGAATGGAAAATATCAGCTGTGCCAAACTGCTTTCCACTGAATTAAAAAAAGGATCCCCGATCCCGGGCGGGACGTTTCCCACCACTGTTTCGATTACTCCCCCCAAAGAGTCTTGCTCTTCCCGGGCTTTTTGGATTAATTGGCGCATCTTTTGGGCAGTCTGATCATTAATAGTGGGAAATGCTTTCTCCCGTACTTGGAGAAGAAGCTCGCTGTCCGGATGGGTATAATCAACATCCCCTTCCGTAATTCCCCCGATACTTTTGATATAGCCCGCAACCCAAATATCTTTTTGGGCCAAAAACTGCTTGGCACAGGCTCCGGCAAAAACAAGAGGGGCAGTTAGCCGACCGGAAAAATGCCCGCCTCCCCGATAATCATTAAACCCTTGATATTTCACATATCCCGGATAATCGGCGTGACCGGGGCGAATCAGGTGCCTGATTTTTTCATAGTCTCGGGACTGTTGGTTTTCATTATAGATGACAACCGCGAGAGGTGTTCCCGTAGTTTTCTTCTCAAAAAAACCGCTTAGAATTTCAAACTTCTCCCTTTCCCTGCGCGTAGTGGAAAAATCACTTTTCCCCGGCGCTCTCCGGTTTAATTCCTGCCTAATTAATTCTAGATCCAATTCCATTCCCGGAGGAAGGCCATCCACAATAATCCCAATTGCTTTCCCGTGGGATTCCCCAAAAATTGATAACTTGATATTTTTACCCCAGGCCCCGCCCATCAATATCTCCCCCCAGTTTTCTAAAATGCTCCCAAAAATCAGGATATGATTTTTCCACGGCTTGACTTTGATGAATCACTACCGGCATCCGACATTTGACGGAAGCAACTGCCAAGGCCATGGCAATGCGGTGGTCGTTCCAGCTATCCACTTCCCCACCCTGTAATGCCTCTTTGCCTCGGATAACCAGCCCGTCCTTTTCTTCTCTGATATCAGCTCCCAGTTTGCCCAGTTCCCGAGTTATTGCAGCCAAACGGTCCGATTCTTTCAGACGCAGCCGGGCGGCATTGGTAATCCGCGTTACCCCTTGACTGCAGGAAGCAAGTACCGCCACAGCCGGCACCAAATCCGGACACTGGGAAGCATCCACCTCTATCCCCCGGGTTTGGGTCGGTAAAGCTTGGATAGAATCATTTTTATCTTCTACCCGGCCGCCCATCCTTCGGATAATATCAATAATGGCTCTATCCCCTTGCAGAGAATTTTTGATTAACCCCAGGCAGCGGATATCGGAACCAAGAGTTCCGGCAACCAACCAAAATGCTGCTTGGGAAAAATCCCCTTCAATCGCCATCTGCGCGGGACAATACTTTTGCCGGCCGGAAATAACAAATTCTTGATAATCTCTGTTTTCCACGCGGATACCAAATTTATTTAATACACTCAAAGTTAGATCCACATAGCCTCGAGACTCTAATTGTGATAAAAGCATGATTCGAGAATTACCCGGCAAAAGAGGCAGAGCAAATAAAAGGCCGGAAATAAATTGGGAGCTAATATTTCCCTCCAGCAAAAAGGTATCCGGTTTCAAAAACCCCTGTACCGTCAATGGAAGCTTGCCCCCGTCAGTGCTGTACTTAATATTCCGCCGGCGAAAAATCCGGTAGTAAGGTTCAAGGGGGCGGGTCGTGAGTTTCCCCCGTCCGGTAAATGTCATACTCTCCTTTGTTAATAGGGCTAAGGGAATCAAAAAACGCAAGGTGGAGCCGGATTCTCCACAGTCAATCAGATGATTCTTGGCAACAGGGCGGCCGCACCCAAAGATATTAAGGGCTCTTCCGGAACATCTCGTCGTGGCATCTTTCTCCCAAAATTTTGCCCCCAATGCTCCCATGCCCCGGACAGTGGCATTAATGTCCTGGGAAAAAGCTAAATTGAAAACAGTGCTCTCTCCTTGAGCTAACCCGGCACAAATCACAGCCCGGTGAGTAATGCTTTTGGAAGGAGGCACCAGGACCTGCCCTCCTAACTTTCTTGGCAAAATTTTAACGGTATGCATAAGTTTGGCCCTTCTCTTTCCGCTAAGTTACTTAGGTAATAAACGGTAAAGCATATCAAAATTATGCAAAGCAATATTCTTGATATATGCTTCCCCGGGCTCTTTCAGTAATACGACATTAATCCCGGTACCAAAGCTCTTTTTGTCTTCTTTGATTATTTTAACAATCTGCCCAATATCCACAGAGGGTAGTTTGCTGGGCAGATAAAATTTATCAAGCACATTTTTCAAAAGAGCTGCCGTTCCCTTTTTTGTCCATCCCATCAACTCACTGTTTTCCGTAAATACATGCATCCCCACAGCGACTGCTTCCCCATGGGTAAATTTTTCATAGCAAGAGTATTTTTCCAGGGCATGTCCCAAAGTATGTCCAAAATTTAGAAGCATTCTTTCTCCCCGGTCTTGCTCATCCACTGCCACAATCTCCTTTTTAATGAAGCAGCAGTGAGGTATTACTTTCTCAAAATCAATATCATCTTCTCCCGCGCAGTCTAACAGGTAATCAAACAATTTCCGGTCTTTGATGGCGGCATACTTGATCACTTCGCCCATCCCATCCCGCAGAAACCTTTTTTCCAAGGTATTTAAAAAATTAAAATCTATGTAGACAGCTTTGGGCTGGTAAAAAGCTCCCACTAAGTTTTTCCCCCGAGGCAGGTCTACCGCAACTTTCCCCCCGATGCTGGAGTCAATCTGAGCTAAAAGTGTGGTTGGCACTTGAACCAGCGGGATGCCTCGCATGAGAGTCGCAGCAGCAAAACCACCTAAGTCCCCCACCACACCTCCGCCAAAAGCTATAATCAAACTGTCTCTTCTGATTCCGGCGTCCAAGAGCCTATTATAAAGAAATTCCAAAACAGAAAGGGATTTACTCTTTTCCCCGGGAGGAACGGCAATAATATCTACCGTGAAACCTTGCCCCTCCAAGCTCTCCCTGATTTCCCGGCTGTAAATCCGGGCGACATTTTCATCAGTCACCAAGGCAATATTCTGACCCCGGAAAACTTTTTTTATTTCATTTCCCAGTCGAGAGCCAAGCCCGCGTTCAAAAATAATCGGATAACTGTTCCCAGGGATTTCTACTATCATTTTAAGCATATTCCAAATTCCTCCGCCGAGAATTTGCCTTCGAGAAGGTATTCTGCAAAATTAAATAATCTCCTTGCCAACACCTATTCAAAAAACTGATTGTGCATATTATTAAATAGCCTAGGTACCTTGGAGGAAGTATCTGCAATTTAGTACATAAATATTTCAGCCAGGCAAAATAATCTGCCTGGCTGAAATAAACCTTTGATTTAATCTTTACTTTAAGCCCAAGCCTTTTCTCTTATTAAGAATATGTGCTTCAATCCCTTCCGCTACTTCGCCAGGGTCATCACCTAAGGCAATCTTTCCTCCCGTTAATTTCTCTACATCCTCGGTAAGGAGTTTGACCAACTGGGGCGCCCCTGTGACAAAGGGAGTAGGCGAAAGATGGGTATATGCACCGTAAGCGACGGCAAAGACACCGTCAATCGTCGCCTTTTGTTCCATCCATTCCGGTGCGGTAACGGCAATGGGAAGGTCCGGAACATCGGCATCAAGGTGGTCCGCCAAAGCTGTCACCAACATGGAGATTCTCCCGGTATCGGTACAGGTGCCAAAACTTAATACCGGAGGAATCTTTAACATATTGCATACTTCCTTCAAGCCTAGTCCGGCCATATCGATCGCATTAAGGTTACACAATCCTGCCACCTCAAGGGCATGATTACCGCACCCGGCACTGACCACTAAGATATCCCTTTTGATTAATTCCTTGACCAGATTAACGGTATTCCAGTCCTGAGGCCCGTTTCTTAAAGTAGAACAATTGGCCAGGGCTACCACGCCCTTGATTTTTCCGGCAGAAATGACATCTACCAGCGGGTCTAATTTGTTGCCAAGAGCCTGTAAAACAGCCTCGGTGGAAAATCCGGCGATTGCCTTTTGTTTAATCTGAGGAACTTTTGGCTCCACTTTACCCTTGCGTTTGGGGAAATTTTTCAAGGCAAGGTCTATAAGCTTATCTGCCATAGCATCCACTTCCCCCGGATGATATAATATTTGATGCTGTAATCCGGGAACACCAATAATGCTGCTGACACTGACCAGTGTCACCTGATATTTTTCCGCATATTGGTCAATAGCCGGAGGCGAGCAGTTTTCTTCCATGGCTAAAACATCCACGGCACCGGTAGCTAATAAGGGTTCGATGGAGAGCCAATTACCCAT
>JBMNTN010000021.1:0-31112 GCA_050945755.1 Bacillota bacterium
GCTTCTATATTAAATATGAGCTGCATAACTGGCAAAAATAACTTTTCGTCATAATCCGGAAATAGTTTCGAGCAGAAGCAAATTATTTATGATCAGCACGTAACCGAAACAAATTATTACTATCCTGTTTAATTTTTAAGTAAAACAAATTAAGTGAAATTTTAACTGCTCTTGCATATATAGTATCACTACTAATTAGTTATTTGCAACACATTTCGACACATTTCTTATTTTATTTAACCTTTTTGTCAATTTTTTATAATATATTATTTAAATCTCTTCTTAATTAAGCGGGAACGCAAAAGCCGGAGATATTTCCCCGGCTTTTGCTCTTTACCATTAAAATTTAGTCAGATACTGTTCGATCTCCCAAGGGGTTACCTTGGTACGATAATCATCCCACTCTAATTGCTTTGCTTCCACAAAGCGGGAGTAGGCATGTTTACCAAGTGCACATTTAATTACTTCATCATGTTTTAATTCTTCCAATGCTTCCATTAAACTACCCGGCAAACTCCTAATACCTAAAACTGCTTTTTCTTCCGGGCTCAAGGCATAAATATTTTGATTTACTGCAGCCGGAGGACTAATCCTTTTCTTTATGCCATCCAGCCCGGCTTTTAGCATTACTGCTATTGCTAGGTATGGGTTGCATGACGGGTCAGGGTTTCTCATCTCAATTCTCGTTGAAGCCCCCCTTTTAGCTGGAATTCTTATAAGTGGACTTCGGTTTTGCGCCGACCAAGCAATATAAACCGGGGCTTCATAGCCCGGCACCAATCGTTTGTAAGAATTGACAGTAGGATTGGTAATCGCCGCGATTGCCCGGGCGTGTTTCATCAAACCACCGATATAATAATAACAATCCTCAGAAAGCTCTAATTTGCCTTCAGGATCATAAAACGCATTTTTTCCGTCTTTAAATAGTGACTGGTTGATGTGCATGCCGGAACCGTTAATACCAAATATCGGTTTCGCCATAAAGGTGGCATGAAGTCCATGGCGCTGGGCAATAGAGCGTACTACAAACTTAAATGTCTGAATGTTATCTGCAGTTGATAAGGCATCTGCATATTTAAAATCTATTTCATGCTGACCAAAAGCCACTTCATGGTGAGAAGCTTCGATTTCAAAACCCATATCTTCCAAGGCAAGAACCATATCCCGTCGAGCATTTTCACCTAAATCTACTGGAGTCAAATCAAAGTAGCTGGCCTTATCATGTGTTTCTAAAGTAGGACGTCCCGACTCATCAGTATGAAAAAGAAAGAACTCGGCTTCCGGTCCCACATTCATGGTGTAGCCCATTTCCGCCGCTTCGGCAATGGCCCTTCTTAAAACATATCTTGGGTCTCCTTCAAACGGCTTTCCCTTAGGAGTGTAAATATCACAAATTAAACGGGCAACAGCACCTTCCGAAGAACACCAGGGGAAAACCACCCAAGAATCCAGATCAGGACGCAAATACATATCCGATTCCTCAATGCGGACAAAACCCTCAATAGAAGAGCCATCAAACATTAACTCATTATCTAATGCTTTCTCCAGCTGCTTTACTGTAATGGCAACATTTTTTAACACTCCAAAAATATCGGAAAACTGCAGTCGGACAAACTTAACATTGTGTTCATCAGCCATAGCCAGAACTTGATCCTTTGAAAACTTAAACATTTTTCTCCTCCTGCGCCAGTTATATTTAGCAAATTGCATAATTAATATTATAAACAAGTGTCCACAATATATAGGGGTAATCGTGGGATCAAGAACAATATAATGTATCACTGAAAATATTTTTTGAGTTATGCAATTTCCCCATATTAAGAATCCTTTATAAAATAAAAAATGCCCTCGCATAAAAGATAGAGATTAACTTCTATCTTAAACAGAGGACGTCATTGCCCTAAATAATATTTTCTCTCTTTCACCGTCATTATACATACCAAACAATTAAAAATCAACCGGCACTTTATTTTTCTTTTCTTATCGCTAAAATTATTTTGGCAACTTGCCTCATCGGAATAGATTTGTCCATACTCTTCTTTTGCATTAACTTATATGCTTCTGTTTCTGAGAGATTTAACCGATTCATAATAATTCCCTTGGCTTTCTCTACCAATTTACGGGTCTCTAAAGTCTCTTTAAGTTGATTGACTTCATTCTCTAATCGCTTCATCTTGTCAAAAGTACTGATAACAAAAGATGCCGTAGACAGCAAGTGACCCTCCTGAATGGGCTTTACTAAAATAGCAAGAACCCCGGATTCTTTCGCTTTTTCAAACAATTCTTTCTCCCAGGTAGATGTAAGCAACAGCACCGGAGCAATTCTGTCCTCCTCGATAATTTTTGCCAAATCCAACCCAGACATCCCCGGGAGGTCTCTGTCCAATATTACCAAGTCCGGTATTATCCGCCGGATAACTCGGAGAGATGTTGGGCCATCATCTTCTTCACCAACAATAATATTGCCTTGCCGCTGCAGTATTTGCTTTAGCCTTTTTCTCAATGACCTGTCAGCGGAACCAATAAATATATTTGACCCATATCCCGGCACTTTTAGACACCTCCCGAGCAGTAGTGATCTTTACACCAATTCAGAAACCTCTTTGACTCCAACAAAAATGCATCCTGGTTAATACGAAAAATATTTTTTCCTTTTATTGATTAGCTTGCTAAATCATCATGCTTAGTCAGGTTAAAAGGCACAATATTAGATAAGAAAAATCCTCGTACAAACAAGCTTTTGTAGCGAGGACTCCGTAGCCCAACACTTGTATTTTAAGCGTCTCACCTTTATTATAACAGAAATTTCCCTGTCTCAATAGTAAATATTAAAATATTATATAAAATATAGCCTTATAAAAATCGGTAAAAAACTATGTCCTTACATATATAGAAATATTTGGTTGTTTTCTGAATTGTATACAATATTCTTACGGCCTAAACTATTGTATTTTGCTCATTTATTAGCTATAATACTTATGTAAAGTTCCTGATTTAAAGGAATGGGCAACGGCGCCCCTAAGCAGTTATTAAACTGCATAAGGGCGCTTTTATATTTAACCAATGCATCGTAAGGTCTTTTCGATAAATATTGTTTACAGGAAAGGGGGTAAGAAGAAACAGTTCTGAAAAGGATTCTGCCTTAAACAGCAGAGATCAACACCCAAATCTTAAATGCCAAACTAAACAACTTCCGGAAGTTGTTTTGCAATAGCCAGTTAAACTACCCTATTGGGTAGTTATGACCAGAATAACAGAAAGAGAGGAGACTGAAATTTATGTCTACCGCAGTCAGTTCTTTAGACAAAAAATATGTAGCAAAAGATGTTGACGATTTTATGAAACGATTAATTGCCAAAAATCCTGGCGAAACCGAATTTCACCAGGCTGTTCAGGAAGTTGCTACCTGCCTGATGCCATTTATCCATGAAAATCCAAAATATCAAAAAGCAAAAATATTAGAACGAATGGTTGAACCGGAACGGGTAATTATGTTCCGGGTTCCCTGGGTGGATGACCAAGGGGAGATTCAAATTAACCGGGGTTACCGCGTGCAAATGAACAGTGCCATCGGTCCTTATAAAGGCGGGCTTAGATTTCATCCTTCAGTGACATTAAGTATCATGAAGGGACTTGCATTTGAACAAGTACTAAAAAACAGTCTTACCACCCTCCCTATGGGCGGAGCAAAAGGCGGATCTGACTTTGACCCTCGGGGAAAATCAGACAATGAAGTAATGCGTTTTTGTCAATCCTTTATGAATGAGCTGTTTCATCATATTGGTCCGAATACCGATATTCCCGCCGGTGATATCGGTGTCGGGGGGCGAGAGATCGGCTATCTCTTTGGCCGATATAAAAAGCTGACTCACGAATTCAGCGGGGTACTGACAGGAAAAGGAATGGCCTGGGGAGGAAGCCAGATCAGGCCTGAAGCTACCGGATATGGGGTATCCTATTTTCTCGAGGAAATGCTTAAGACAGTGGGAGAGAGCGTTGAAGGAAAAACTGTCCTGGCCTCGGGATACGGTAATGTGGGAACATTTTTCATTGAAAAAGTAACCGAGATGGGCGGCAAGGTAGTGACCATTGCAGATGAATACGGTTATGTATACGATCCCGACGGAATCAGAGGGGATAAACTAGAATTCCTAAAAGATCTTTGGGTCGTGTACCGAAAACCGGCCAAAGCCTTTGCTGATGAATTTGGCCTCAAATGGGTTGCCGGGAAAAAACCATGGGAAGTACCCTGCGACATTGCTTGCCCTACAGCTACTCAAAATGAAATCCATGAGGAAGATGCCGTGACATTGATCAAGAACGGATGCTGGTGTGTGGTAGAAGCCGCCAACATGCCTTCTACCAACGAGGCCATTAATGTTTTCTTGGATGCTGAGATTTTATTTGCTCCCGCAAAGGCAGTAAACGCCGGTGGTGTGGCCGTATCCGGATTAGAAATGTCTCAAAACAGTATGCGATACAACTGGGCAAGAGAAGAAGTGGACCAAAAACTTAAGCAAATTATGCGGAGCATCCACGAACAGTGCGTACACTATGGAAAACATGGGGGATATACCAACTATGTACAGGGTGCAAATATTTCCGGCTTTGTAAAGGTAGCGGACGCCATGCTGCAGCAAGGTCTTGTATAATTATTTAACAAATACCATAGTGACCCAATTGATGCGGCCATAATTTCTCATAAATAAAAGGACCTCTTTCACAGGGTCCTTTTATTTTATACTCGTAAGTAAGTCTAACGTTTTGATTTAAAAAGCACTGCCCTCTGCGTTGCTTTTACAGCTGTCCTATCCTTATTAAGCAAATATGTAGTAATACTAATCCTTTCTTTAGCCACCAGCATAATAATAAAGCTGGCGAATGGAGTATAATCAGTACTAGATGTACTTCCCGGGTTTACTAATATTATTTCCTTATCCGCATAAACTAAAGGACGATGGATATGGCCAAAAAGAATAATGTCTGCCGGTTCTTTTAAAGATTTAATGATACTGAGAGGATTATGACGAACATCGCCTCCATGGCCATGCACCACCCACAGGCGCCACCCTTCAATTGTCATACAAACAGACCAGGGGATTTTTTCTTTCAGACGTTTATCGTGATTTCCTTTAATAATAACCACAGGCGCAATTTTCTCGAGCACCGGTACAACTTGATCCCATAATCCGATGTCCCCGCAATGAACAATTTGGTTACAGCCCCTTAACCTTTCTAATACTACTCGGGGGATTCCTCTTTTCTCCCCCTTCTTACCATCTGGTTTCGCATGAGTATCGGAAATAATACCTATCCTTCGCAAGATAAGACCCCCTGCCTGCTTTTAACCGATGTTTTATTATATGAAAAAGGTATCTCTCCGGTGCAGACAGGATCACTTCTCTGCTATTTCTGCTCTTTATTTTTTTTCTGCTCTTTATTTTTTTGGTCGGTATAAACCCCTTTATTTAATAGTTTCACCGGTCGATGATGATACCGGATAAGAATAATGCCAAGGACAATGCCCATCAGGCTAATTATCTGAGCTACTCTAAAAGGGCCAAACATGAGGCTGTCAGTGCGAAATTGCTCGACAACAATTCGTCCCATGGAATATAAAGCTAAATAGGCGGCAAAGACATCCCCTTTTTTAATGAAATTCTGTCTACGCAACCAAATTAAAATAAGAAAAACAAAAAAATCCCACAGGGACTCATAGAGAAAGGTTGGATGACGATAAGCACCATCAATAAACATCGCCCAGGGTAAATTAGTCTCATACCCGTAAGCTTCCTGATTAAAAAAATTTCCCCAACGCCCAATGGCCTGTCCCAGAATAATGCTTGGAGCGACAACATCCGCCAATTTCCAAAAATCCAGTTTGTAATGACGAATGACCAAATAACCGCCTAATACCCCACCGATCAATGCCCCGTGAAAGGCGAGACCGCCATGCCAAACTGCGGGAATTTCTGCCGGGTTAGCAAGATAATACTGTAAATCAGAAAAAAGAACATAATGTATACGTGCTCCAATAAACCCCAAGGGGGCAGCTACAACTACCAAATTTAAGATGTGTTCAGGATCAATTCCCTGCCTTGCTGCTTCCCGGTATGCTAAAATAGTCCCTAAGCCAAGGGCACTACTAATTAGAATCCCATACCAGCGCACAACAAGAGGACCAATTTCAAAAGCAATTGGATCAGGCATCCACATATTATCAAATCCTTTCGGCCAATATCTAACTATATTATTTCCAATTTACCATTTTTTCTATCTCTTAGCAAGTTAGACCATTTAAACTAACCGGAAAACGTTTTATTACCCATTTACAAAAACATGGATGCCAAAAAAACCCGGATTATTTACTCCTTTGTTTAGAGTGCATAAGAAGGATTGCCCCGCTAAATTGCCGAATTAAGGTCATGAAATGAATTAGACGCAGGAGGAGTCTTTATGCTGGTGGATTTAATTAAAGCCGGTTTTGGCGAAGATCAGGATTATAATTGTGCGGAAAAAATTCTCCACGGGGCAAATCAAGTCTACGGGTTAAATTTACCAAAGCAAACATTAAAATGTGCCGGCGGTTTTGGCGGGGGAATGGCCATCGAGGATAAGTGCGGTGTGCTAACCGCTGCTATTATGGTCCTTGGGTGCCTCTTTATCAAAGATCGGGCACACGAAAGTTCCCGGATCAAAGACTTAACCCGGGAACTATTCGCACGTTTCGAAAAAGAAATGGGCAGCATTAACTGTGCTCCCCTCAAAGAAAAATATCGAACTCCTGAATTGAATTGCCGGTTAGTAATCCTGAAAGGAGCAGAAATTTTAGATAGCATTGTGAAACGAGAACTCTCCAAATAAAATGCGGACAGGCATACCGAAACCCTAAAGGGTATGCAGAGATCGGAAATCCTTGCAACATTTTCATGATTACGCCACTGTTTTTTGTACCCATTTCTGATAGTAGTCAGGGCGCACTTCACTTACGTACTTAAGGAATCGCTCTTTACACCCCATATACTTCAGTTCTCTTAACATTTGGCGGGGATAGTTTATTCTTTTCGTCATATTCCGGGTGGGGTCAATTACTTTTAAATTAAGGTTAGCAGTTACAATGAGATGGGCAAGTCGACAATCCAAGCGGGAAAAACCTAATTCCTCAAAGATGCTGATTATTTCCACCAGCTTGTAGGCTAGCGATCTTGTTAACCCGTGTGTTCTGATGTACTCTTTGGCATTAACGCCATTACAATATTCTCGAACCATGATTCTACCGTTAAAATTATAAACCCGGGGGAATTGCATATAATGCCGGGAGTGTTCCAGCACTCGGAATTCCATTTTCCCGTACTTCTTTTTCCGGTACTTTTTGGCACAACTTTTTTCATCAAGCAAGTAAACTATACCGTGTCTCCCCTCTCCAATAACGGGATATTTTTTGAGGTCAGCTTCTCTCATATACGTCCCCTCACATATTATATGTGCAGATGACAACACCGGTTCGCAACCGCCGACAGAGTTTTTAGTTCATCCCGAGGATGTTTCCAATTACTACAACAGTGCTGGTTAAACGGAACTTTTACCTGGTGGAGTTTACCTTTGACAGTCAAAAACAACCCGTCGTAAAATAACCTTATATCTGAAAAATTGAAAAGACGGTATTCCGTTTCCCCACTATCGTCAAACTAGGAACCGTTGAAATCTAGCATTTTATTCTGAAGGGGGAAGCACACTTGATTTACCTTAAAAAATGGGGCCGACAGGTAAAAAATCATTTCCTTTGGAAACACCTGGCTTTTACCCTTGTAATAATTGCCGGAACCCTGTTATTCCTACCTCTTGCTGGCCTCGGAAACTACCAAGTACACGACCTCTCCTTAAAACTCTTTGTAACCCCTTCGGTAGAGGGAAAAACGGTACTGGAGCTACCGCCCTTTGGCAGCCTTTCAGCCAAAACCCATGCCGGTCCTCTGGAGCTGCACGTACGCTTGGAAAGAATTGGAACAGAGCTTGCTAAGAAGAATTTTAATCTTGCATCCGACCAACTACAATTGCTGTCGGTCGTGAAAAAGGAAATCCCGGATCAGCTAAAAAAATTTTTTCTGTACCAATTAGCGGCAGGTGCCTTAGGCGCAGCTTTCGCTGTTTATTTTCTATGGCGTCCCAGCCTGAAAACCACCCTGAAATCCAGCCTTGGGGGAGCATTGCTGGTAGGGTTATTACTCCTGGTCGGTACAACGACTTATCAAACAGAGTCCTTTCGAGAACCGGAGTATAACGGGGTACTCGCCTTAGCTCCTAACATTGTTCAGCTGGCAAGTGAATCTTTACCTAAACTGAAAGAAATAGAAACCCACACGGAAGCTGTTATCAGTAATATCCAAACACTGGTTGCAAATTCAAGCAGTTTACCGATGTTAGGAAACCCGTCAAAAAATAGTACTACCCGAAAAATTCTTCTTGTTAGCGACCTGCACTCCAATCCTTTGGGAAGCAAATTAATCCAATCATTAGTTAATGACTTTTCCGTTGATTTTATTATTGACGCCGGGGACTTGACAGATTTTGGCTCCCCACTGGAAACAGAAATCGTCAAAGAAATTAGCAAGCTTGATGTACCATATATTTTTGCACCTGGGAATCATGATTCCCCCCAAATTAAAGAAACCTTAAATATTATTGATAATGTCGTCATTCTTGAGGGAGATATCATATCGGTAGCAGGTCTTAAAATCCTCGGGTTTTCTGACCCTCTCTCTTATTCATCTGATGTCACCGTGAAAAACCACTTGCTTTGGAAGGACATAATCATGAAGGAAGTTAAAACCTGCCAGGATAAAATTAATCAAGAAGCAACACCAGAAATTTTAGTGATTCACAACCCGGAAATTTCCCAACAGTTAGCTGAAGATAACAATATACCCTTAATCGTGAATGGACATACCCACCGTCAGAAGCTGGAAACGGGTATTGGCAAAAGCCTGACGATTAACCCAGGCTCTACGGGAGCAGCTGGGTTGCGCGGCCTTTATTCGGAAAAAGGCACTCCCTATGCCGCTGTGCTACTTCATTTTGATCCCCAACAAGGTCCACTGACAGCAGATTTTATTCAGTATGACCCCTTGTCCAAACGCTTTTCCTTGGAACGCCGTCTGTTGGAAAAAGAACAACCGGAAGAAGAAATAACTGAAGTATTTACAGATCAAACAAATGCTGTCGAGTAAAAAAGCAGGCCAAATCAACCAGCCTGCTTTTATATTATTAAATTGGGAAATAGTTTTTAAAAATGAAAATTTATTCGAACTGCAGATGAAGTTTTTTTAATAATTGCAAAGGAAACAATCGCCGTTTGACAGCAAAAACTTGTATGGTAGGCTTAGTCAATCTTTTCAAAATGATCTTTGTCGGCACCGCAATCCGGGCAAACCCAATTGTCCGGAAGTTCCTCAAAGTCAGTTCGCGCTTTGACTTGGCTTTCCGGGTCCCCCACTTCAGGATCATAAACATAACCGCATACGGAACAGCCCCATTGCTCCATTAAGAATTCATTCCCTTTCCTTGACAAAATTCTGCCATTTATTATTGGTTTTTTGAAAATTTTTATACACGGTCATGCAATTTCCATACTTCCATTAGTATTTATTAAACACTAGTAGGGTGACTTGGGATACCCCAGACGAAACTTTCCTTTGGTTTCAATCCCCCCTACCCCATTTACCCCTGTAATCGTGTTGCCGACAACATCGGATATGGCTAACACTTCTTTGCAGGAAGTATAAGCAATCTTTTCTACAATAAACACCGGGTCAAAAATATGAATAAATATTCTTCGGGGTGAGCTGGCAAAGTTTGCGCCTGCTGCTAATAGCTCTTCATAGTGGGATTGACATGCTCCTGCAAAAATTACTAAATCATCCCGACCAGGAATGTATTTTCTGGCGGCCCTAATAGCGGCAACAAAATAACGTGAATTTCGGTAGCTGTCAATATTTTTGAAGTCCTCGGCTCCTTTTAACAAACCATCATGACCTGTAATCACTAAAATGTCCGGCTGATGCTTTTCTAAATAATAAGGAATTGCCGTAGGATGATCTTTTTCGGGAATGCTGAAGCCCTGGCAAGGAATTTTTAATTTCTTGTACGCTACTAAACATTTTGTCAGATATTCCTCATCACCATCAATATGAAGTACATTTCCAGGGACATCAAAAAACTCCTCTTCCTCACGGGCCATTAATAATCCCGTACGCCAGTAGCCTTTGCCTCGATTTATTTTTCTTTTTTTCAAAATATCCTTTATTCTATAATCACTTTGTTCCACGCATGCTCCTTTAACCCGTTGATAATTTTGGACAATTACCGGTTCTAAGTCGTCAATTGAGGCATCCGCTACCAATCTCACTTCAACCCCTTTCAGGATGGCGACCGGCCGCCCTTCATTATCTGTAACAAAAGCACTTATCCTAAACACAACATCGCTGCCATAAGATTTTCGCGTCACGAGATCACCTGGTTGAATCGCCATACCCATTCCCCTTTCTAACCCCTTTATTTTATGAACGAAACAGCTAATTAGTGTTAACCGGTTTAGTACCACTAGCCCACTCTGTCCATATAATATCAATGAACAATGGGGGGGAAAACATGCTGGCAGCTGTTATTCCGGCCTGCAATGAAGAGTCTGGGATCGCCCAGGTAATTAGGGGCCTTTTAAAATTACCATTTGACTTAATAATCCCGGTTATTAACGGCTCTGAGGATCAAACCTTTAAGGCTTGTTTTGCCGTTCCTTCCTCAAGGATTCATGTCTTATTATTTAAGGAACGGTTAGGTATTGACGTCCCACGAGCAGTAGGTGCCAATTTTGCTTACCAGGCAGGGGCAAGAGGTATTATTTTTGTGGATGGTGATATGACCGGAAACCTATATCAACCAATAAAACAACTTATTATTGTTTTAAACTCCGGAGTAGACTGTGCTCTCGTAAATTGTTACCCATTAATGGAGCGGCACCATTCTCTAACAAAAAAAGTCCTTGGATATCGAGAAATTTTAAACCGAAAAATGGGTTTGTTTCATAAGTTAGGCTTGGCAACCCCTGCTCACGGCCCCCACGGAGTATCGAAGAACCTTTTAGGAGAGCTTCCGATTGAAGAACTGTCAATCCCGCCCGTAGAAATGGCACTGGCCCAAAAAACCGGGTTGCGGATTGAGGTTGCCGCTACAATTGCTCACCGAGAGCTTGGCTCCTTGGACCGCTTGTCATATTATACTTCTATGATGGCTCAAACGATCATTGGCGACTGTATTGAAGCACTGTGCGTATTAACCGGAATAACCAGACACCGTTCAGATATGGGTATCACTTATTGGGGTTTTCATCCCCAGCGCCGCTTTGATCTATTAAAAAAGTTTTGCCATGGTCAACTAACAGGGGAATTAAACATGTTTTCCTCATGGGGTTAGGCCAAAGGAGTTATCACCATATTTTGGACATAATGGTACCAGACACCTAATGAAATCAAACCTTGGTTACCAGTATAATATTTATGCCCGCCTTTTTCCATGAAAGACCCGCTCGGCCGATTAATGAAGAGGAGGTCATTATTGAATGCAGTATAAGAGAAAAATGGTAGTATCATTGCTTGTCGGTTTGTTTTTGTTTTTAGGATCAGGACAAGCCTTGGCTGAACAGTACATAGTTCAACCTGGTGATACTCTATACTTAATTAGCCGCAATTTTAAGACCAGCGTCAACAGCATCATGAGTAGCAATGGGTTAACTTCAACAAATATCTACCCGGGACAAGCTCTATATGTTCCTGCTCCAAGCGGTAAGTATAAAGTCAAGTCCGGTGATAGCCTTTATACTATCAGCCGTTTATTTAGTACCTCAGTTAATAATATTAAAAGTATGAATGGTTTAAAATCAGCAAACATTTATCCGGGACAAGTTTTAAACGTCCCCCTCTATACAGTAAAACACGGAGACACTTTATACCTGCTGTCTCAAAAATTCGGTTTATCCGTCGCCTCAATTAAATCTCTTAATGGTTTAACCGGTAATACCATCTACCCATGGCAAAAACTGTTGATTAACAGTGGCAGCGGGGCCACTGCAACAACCGGGGCACATACTGCATCTGTTACTGCTTCTCGGAGCGGAAGTAGTTATTCCAGAAGTGAAGTTTTGCTTTTAGCCAGACTAATTAACGGTGAATCCCGGGGGGAACCTTATGAAGGTCAGGTAGCAGTAGGAGCTGTGGTGTTAAACAGGGTAAAGAGTCCTTTGTTTCCCAACACCATTTCCGGAGTAGTGTACCAGAGAAATGAATTTTCGGTTGTTAACGACGGCCAAATAAACTTGACTCCCAGTACAACCGCAATTAAAGCCGCCGAGAATGCCATGAGCGGTTGGGACCCCTCAAACGGTGCCCTATATTATTGGAATCCGGTTAAATCTCCCAACAATAGATTCTTAAACTCGCGGCCAATTGTTGCCCGGATTGGCAATCATGTTTTCGCCAAATAGTTTTATAAATATAAAATGACTCTATTAGAAAAATGAAATACGAACTAAACGGTCAGAAAGTATCCAATATTTTTTATGCAAACGGCTTCATTACTGAAAACAGGCGGGAAATTTTTGATAAAAAGTAAAGGATATTGATAATTGGTACGTATTAAAAATAGTTTTTTATATTAGCAATACTCTTAAGGTGCCAAACTTGGCACCCTTTATTTTTCCCTTAGTGGCTAATTGTTCTTGGAGGTTCCCTTCACTTAATTGCATGGAGGTAAATGGCGTTTAACTTGACATTCTTTTTTGTATTTTGTTAGAATACAATAAATTAACTGAATCGGGCAATCGTGCCGGGCCTTTTACGGGCAGCAGGGTGTAAACACCTGCGGGACTATAAAAAAGAAGTCTCCGGGCGTTTTTTTATATCCGGGGAGATCTTGCAGGGAGGATAAATAAATGGATATCAGAGTAAAGGCCGCACAAGTATCTGTCCTTAGTAACAGTATCTTAGTAATTTTAAAACTTTTCGTTGGTATTTTGATGGGTTCGGTAAGTGTCCTTTCAGAAGCAATTCATTCCGGCCTTGACTTGATTGCGGCATTAATTGCTTTTTTCTCAGTGAAACGGGCTACCCAGCCGGCTGATGAACAGCACCAGTTTGGGCATGGAAAAATCGAAAATGTTTCCGGGGTAATTGAGGCTCTACTAATTCTCGTAGCTGCTGTGTGGATCATCATAGAGGCTTATAAAAGAATTGTTCAAGGAGTTGCGATAGAATCAATTCATCTCGGGATTCTGGTGATGGCATTTGCCTCCCTTGTCAACTTTTTTGTTGCCCGATATCTCTTCAGGGTTGCCAAAAAGACTGATTCAATTGCCTTAAAAGCCGATGCTATGCACCTTTCCACTGATGTTATTACCTCTATCGGCATCATGGCAGGACTAATTTTCATTAAAATAACGGGCATTCAAATGCTGGATCCTCTTTTTGCCATCGCAGTTGCCATATTAATTATGAAAGCCTCTTACGACTTAACAAAAGAAGCTTTTTCCCCATTACTTGATGCCAAACTGCCGGATGAAGAGGAAGAGGCTATTGTAAATATCATAAAAACTTACAGCGACAGCTTTATCGAATTTCATAATCTTCGCTCACGCAAATCCGGCTCTGAGCGTCATATAGACCTACATCTGGTGGTTCCTCACAGCAAGCCGGTTCAGGAAGTACATGGATTATGTGATCACATTGAAGATAAAATTAGCGATCTTTTCCCTTCTTCTCATGTTTTAATTCATATTGAACCCTGTAATAAAGAATGCACCAATTGCAGTTCCCATGACAACTGTACTGAGAATCCAAACAAAGATTTTTAGTGTGGTTTTACCGAAGTCTCATTAACGGGACCAAGGCCATTATTTTGTATACTTATCGGCCACTTTGGAAGCTCCGCTGGAATCCGGCTTAATATGAGCGTCAAAACCACTTCCTACAACCATCCCAATGATTTCTTTGATGAATTCTTTGGTCTCACCTTTACTTCCTACATCAAGATGAATCTCTACGTTTAATTCCTCATAACCTTTTTCCGCTAAAGAGGTTACTACTTTACTCGCCAGCTCCAGACTTAACGCCGTCTCATAAAAAATACGCTGGCGCAGGCTGGTAATCTTTCTCTGCTTTTTTTTGGTAATATAATACCTGGCACCTTTCCCCACCCGGTGAATAACTACGGCACTGGCAAAACAGGTTTCATTGCGCATCTGGGAATCGGAACCAATTATCACCCTAAAGTTATCCTCCGGGGCTTCGTGGATAAAATGCACTATATCATCCATCATGGTCGAAAAATTCATCCGCCCTTTTGTGGGACTGGTAAACATCAAAATGCATCACCCCTCCGCTGATAATAGATTAGCAACCCGCGCAAATTCCTCAATACTTAGTGTTTCTCCTCTTCGCTGGGGATCTATTTCACATGCCCTAAGAATTCTCGACCATTTGTCCTTTGAGCCCAGGCCGGCATTGCTTAAAGCATTGACCATCGTCTTCCTCCTCTGGGAAAATGCGGCCTTTACCAATGCAAAAAACTTTTTCTCATCCTGGACTTTTACGGCCGGCTGATCTCGCTTTTCCAGTTTTACCACCGCAGACTCCACTTCAGGGCGGGGGAAAAAAACCGTGTTAGGAACTTGGGTAATTATCTTTGCGCGGCAGTAGTACTGAATTCCAATGGACAAGGCTCCATAATCCTTTGTGCCAGGTAATGCCTGCATGCGCCGGGCAACTTCTTTTTGTACCATTAAAACCATTGTTGAAAAATTGAAATGTTCCTCCAGTACTCGCATGACTAAGGGGGTAGAAATATAATAAGGAAGATTGGCCACAATTTTATACCCGGGAGCAAACTGTTCCCGAGCCGGTATCTTATTTGTTACATATTCAAAATCAACTTTTAAAGCATCACCATGAATAACCGTAAGATTAGTCTCCTGGCAAAAATTTTCCTGAAGGGTTTTCACCAGTGCTTGGTCAATTTCCAGAGCAATCACGTACCCGGCCGCTTCAACCAGAGCTTGGGTTAACCCCCCGATTCCCGGTCCAATTTCTACGACTACTTGTTCCTTATCCAGTTCAGCTGCGGCAATAATTTTATCAATAAACTTCCTTTCAATGAGAAAATTCTGCCCCAAGGTTTTCCTTACTTTAATACCATACTTTTTTAACATCCCTCTGGTTACACCGGGTGTTGCTATCCTGTCCATACTCGTCCCCCATAATCATCCATAATACAGTAAAAAGCTTTTCCATAGTAGGATGCCTAATATTGTTTTAAATTAGACAAAACAATGGAAAACCCTTGAAAACAGTTGTTTCAAGGGTCACCTCTCAATAAAAAATTATTATTTTAACACATATACCTTTACGTTTTTTCTGCCCCAACGCCGGGCTTCCCCTTCCGTTTCTAAAAAGACATCTATTCTTTGACCTCTAATACTCCCTCCGGTATCTTCCGCTTTGCCAAAGCCATATCCTTCTACATATAGCTTGCTGCCCAGGGGAATCTGAGATGGGTCTACCGCAACCGTCCCTACTTTTGGCACAGTACCACACGCAGTCCTTCTTCCTGTGTGAGTATATGCAGTTGCCGTTGCTTCCATGACCTTTTCAAACTGAAACCTCTGACCGCCTCGAGAAGCAAACTGCAGAGTTCCTACGGCAACGATCTTACTTACCGGCTCTGCCAATACTTTTGTGGAAACTAACTCTTGATTAATTATTTCCCCATCTTTATAAGTAACTTTTATCGTCTCTTCTTTTAAGCCTTCTTTTCCTTTTCTGACAATCCGCCGAATCCCTCGTTCCAATTGGGTATCCGCTTTTTGTTCGGTATGAAAAGCGATTTTTTGCTTCCGGGTAATTAATTCTTCTTTAATCCGAGAAACTTTAATGGCCGGGGCGCCTTTCTTGACAATTGTTTCCAAGCCGGGTTGGACAATATCTTTTTCTCCCAAATCAACACCTGCCTGAGCCAAAACATCCGCAACCCGCACAGGCAAAGTTTCTACACTTAACTTTTTTCCGTCAACCTGAATTTCCGCGGGAAAAGCCCGAGTAATTTTTATTATGTTTTCGTTTTCTATGCGGGTTCCCATGCTCGGCACAACTTGGTCCTTAGGGTAAACGGCAATATCTTTTTCTTCCAGTACATCTTCTACAGTCGATTTAAATGTTTTAGTATGTAACGTTTCCCCGTCAATGACAATTGTAATATCTTTTTCCATCCATGCGTATCCCATAAAACAAAAAACAATCAGCAACATTGTCAAAACTATTATTACCGATTTTACTACCCCGCGAGGACGACCTTGATGCGCATTAGCATATTTCATGGTTCTCCCCTCCGCAACCTTCCGATTTAAAAGGTATTAGTATTTTACCCTGTTTTATAGTTAACTGTCAACCATGGCCTTTTTCGCCTGTAAACTACATATGTAACAAAAGCTTTTAAGTATCATGCTTATTACCATACCTTCCATTTTGCCCCTAAACACTTGAAAATATAATATTTGTCATACTATTTCGGACTTTATTTTTTCCTATTAAAAACAAAACGCCTGTTTCCAGGCAGTTTTGCTTTTTGTTATTCTTTATTTGTATATTACTCAGAAAAGAAAAAATAGGGTTATTATCCATGGCCTTCAATATTATTTATCTAATCCGTAAACTTCTAATGCATTATTTGTTGTAGCCGCAATTAAGTCATCCAAAGGTATTCCTCTAAGTTCCGCAATCTTTTCCGCTACTAGGCGAACCCGGGCAGGTTCATTTCTTTTCCCCCGGAAGGGGTGGGGAGAAAGATAAGGACTATCAGTCTCTATTAATAAATGATCTAAAGGGACCAATCTGGCAATCTCTAAAAGTTTATGAGCGTTGGCAAACGTGACCGGACCCCCCAAAGCAATATAAAACCCCAGGGACATACACCGGCGAGCCATTTCCCAACTGCCGGAAAAACAGTGGATGATCCCCCTGTACTCTCCTGCTTTCTCTTCTTTAAGAATCTCCATCGTATCCTGATGCGCGTCTCGGTCATGAATAACTATCGGTTTTTTTAAATCCTTTGCCAAATGAATCTGTTCCCGAAAAGCCTTTTTCTGAACCTCCCGGGGAGATAGATCATAATAATAATCTAAACCAATTTCACCAACCGCCACTACTTGGGGCTCCCGTGCCAAAATTTCCAACTTAAAAAGAGCTTCCTCATTCAGCGTTTTGGCATCATGGGGATGAACACCAACGACAGCGTACATTCCCGGGTACTTTTTAGCGATTTTAACTGCCAAAACTGATGAAGGCACATCAAAACCAATATTGGCAACCCGGGTTACGCCCGCCTGCACCGCTCTCTCAACCACCTGGGGAAGATCTTCTACAAATTTTTCGTCATTCAAATGAGCGTGGGTATCAAAAAGCATCGCGTGCCTCCTATTTAATCCTTCCTCCGGATGCAATCTCATCTAACGTTAATACTTCCAGTTTCCCCCCGTGGGAAGCCGCCAGGAGCATACCGCGAGATTCAATGCCCCGCAGTTTTGCCGGTTTTAAATTTGCCACCAGCACAACCTTCTTCCCAACCATTTCATCCGGAGTATAATATTTTGCAATTCCTGAAACAATTGTCCGTACTTCATTCCCTACCCGAACGCTGAGCTTCAATAGCTTATCTGCCTTTTTTACTTTTTCACAAGATACAACTTCTGCTACCCGAAAATCAATTTTTGCAAAGTCCTCGATTGTTATTTCCGGTAAAATAGGTTCAAATTCTGAGGCCTCGGATGCTTGAAAAGCCTCCTGTTTAGGTTGGGTCTCTGAAACAACCTCCTCTTGTTCTTCCAGTTCTTTAATATCAATTCGAGGGAAAATAGGTTCACCCCGGTTAATGGATGTACCTGCCGGGAACCGGCCCCATTTAAGGCTCTCCCAGGTATGAATCTCCCCGGCCTGGGAAATCCCCAACTGTGCCCAGACCTTTTGGGGCATCGTCGGCATAAAAGGCGTATACATAATGGCGGCAAGCCTAATCACTTCTACCAGATTATAAAGTACTGTCCCCAGCTTTTCTCTTCCTTGGGGGTCTTTATTGAGTGCCCAAGGTGCAGCATCATCAATATACTTATTGGCCTTATTTACCATTTTGCCGATGGCAATTAAAGCATTGCTGAACTCAAGCTTGTCTAAAAGTTCCTCCACCTGTGCCGGGGTGGCCTGAGCAAGAGAAATCAATTCCTCATCAAACTGTGTTCCTTCTCCGGGTGCTGCTACCTTCCCGCCTAAAAATTTATTAATCATGGCCGTTGTTCTGCTTAACAAATTCCCAAAATCATTAGCCAGATCAGTGTTTATCCTGGTAACCAATGCTTCTTCAGAATAATAACCATCTAAGCCGAAAGGCACTTCCCGTAAGAGAAAGTAACGAATAGCATCCACACCGTACTTATCTACTAAAACTAATGGGTCTACCACATTTCCCTTTGATTTGGACATTTTGCCTTCAGCAAGGAGTACCCAGCCGTGCCCGAAGACTGCTTTGGGTAGCTCTATTCCTGCGGCCATGAGAATTATCGGCCAAATAATCGTATGAAACCGGACAATATCCTTACCAACTAAATGAACATCGGCAGGCCAATATTTTTTAAATAATGAATCATCTTCAGTCCCGTAGCCAAGGGCCGAAATATAATTGGTCAGAGCATCAAACCAAACATAAATCACGTGTTTATCATTAATTGGGACAGGAATCCCCCAGTCAAAAGTGGTCCGGGATACACACAGGTCTTCCAGTCCCTGTTTGACGAAATTGACCATTTCGTTTCTTCGGGTTACCGGCTGGATAAAATCCGGATTTTCCTCAATAAATTTCAGCCACCTGTCTGCGTATTTGCTCATTTTAAAGAAATAGCTTTCTTCTTTAACTATTTCCACCGGACGACCACAGTCGGGACAAGTTTGGTTCTCGCCCAACTGACGCTCGGTAAAATGAGTTTCACACGGGGTGCAATACCATCCCTCATATTCCGACTTATAAATATCCCCTTTATCATAAATCTTCCTAAATATATCCTGAACAACTTTTATATGTCGCTCCTCGCTGGTCCGGATAAAATCATCATATTCAATGAGCATTACCTTCCAAAGATTTTTAAACCCGGCAACTATTCCGTCAACATATTCTAAGGGTTCTTTTCCCACCGACTTTGCCTTTCTTTCGATCTTTTGACCATGCTCATCTGACCCGGTAAGAAAACGCACATCATAGCCCTGCATTCTTTTATATCTGGCCATAGTATCTGCTGCTACCGTAGTGTAAGCATGCCCGATATGCAATTTGTCACTAGGGTAATAAATTGGGGTTGTGATATAAAATGTTTCTTTCGTCATAAATAAACCTCCGTTTCGACTAATAAATTCTTATATCTATTTAGTTAAATTTACCCAATGTTTTTTTAGCGTTGGCAAAAGGTATTTTTACATAAAAAACCTTCGTCCTGGAAAGGGACGAAGGTTTTCCGTGTTACCACCCTAATTTATCGGCACCTCACAGTACCGACCTCAAAAGGTACGTTTTCATACCTTGCTTTGATAACGGAAAGTCACCCGGTTTAAGCTACTGAGAAATATATGTTTTCCGTTCACCCAACAACTCAGAGGCCATGTTCACCGATCATTTCACTACGGGCTTTCACCTCATCCCGCTCTCTGCTAAGTGACCCCACCGGCTACTCTTCCCCTTCTTCGCTTTTTCAGTTTGATTTTTTACATTAAATATTAATTATGATGATTATATTTTTCCTTTTAGGATTTGTCAAGTATAACAGCCCGCGATTTATTACTGTAAGAAACAAACAAATTGTTAATTACTGTCACAAAATGGCAAATAACAGTTGCATGCTATTGTAATAAATGTTATAATTTAACAAATGTGGTTATAAATTCTATAATTTTTGAACTTAGCCCACCTCTGAAAAAATAAACTTAGGCAAGAACAAAGCAGAAGTATGATAACTATTGTCGGATTAAATCAAATTCTTGGTTGACTTTAGCTGGAACCCCTGGTATTATTTAGGTGGGGAAGGGTATTATGTCGAATTACTGAAGGGGGAGGTGCACTAAATGATAAAATCAACCGGTATTGTTCGAAAAGTAGACGAGCTTGGCAGAGTAGTTCTACCCATTGAACTTCGCAGGACCCTTGGAATCGATGAAAAAGATGCTTTGGAAATCTATGTCGACAACGAAAAAATTATTTTAAAAAAATATGAGCCTGCCTGCATTTTCTGTGGCAGTGCAGAAGATGTTCAGAATTTTATGGGTAAAAACGTTTGTCGGCAGTGTGCTGCAGCAATGAACTCAAATGCAATTTAGTTTTTACTAAAGTCGTTTTTAATTTTTAGGGGCCATTGGCCCCTTTTTTGTTTAGATAAATCACAATCTCTATTGTATTTTTATTCTTTTAAAGATATATCATATACTGTCCTCTTTGGAATATGGTACCGATGAGCAACTTCTTTTATTGCTTCTTTTTTCGGCATGCCCGCATCTATCAACCGGTTAACCTCCTCCTTAAGTTGATTGAGATCAGGCACTTCCACTGCCGCCGGGGGTGCACCCGCGACCACCAAAGTAAACTCCCCCCTGGGTAAATTCTTTGTATAGTAATTTATCAATTCTTTTAATGATCCTCGAATAATCTCCTCAAACTTCTTGGTTATCTCCCGTACAACAGCAACCCTTCTGTCCCCAAAATACTTATCTAGATCTTCCAAAGTCTTTGTTAAACGGTGCGGAGCCTCATAAAAAATCATGGTACGCTGTTCAGTGCAGAGCTTATTTAAAATTGCTTTCCGTTCTTTCTTCTCCCGTGGTAAAAATCCCTCAAATATAAACCTGGCAGAAGGAAGGCCGGATATCACCAAGGCAGCCAAAGCAGCATTCGGTCCTGGAATAACAGATACTGAAACACCCGCAGAAACGGCATCGCGGACAATATCCTCCCCCGGGTCAGAAATGCCGGGCATCCCGGCATCAGAAACCAAAGCGACTTGCTTTCCCTCAAGCAGAAGGGATATAATGTATTCCCCTTTTGCCCGCTTATTATGTTCATAATAACTGGTTAGCGGGGTTTTTATCTCAAAATGATTGAGTAATTTACGGGTATGCCTGGTGTCTTCAGCTGCAATTATATCCACTTCTTTTAAAACTTTAAGTGCTCGAAAACTGATATCCTCCAAATTCCCAATTGGAGTCCCTACCAGATACAACTTCCCTACCATAATAATCTCCTACCACTCTTTTGACAAAAAACTACCGGAAAATATTTCCGTCATCTCCTTGGAATAAGCACCGGCTGATTCATAAACATAAAGAGGATGGTCAACTACCAAATCTTTTTTTCCCTTCTTTATCCCTTCTATCAATACTAGATTCGGCCCCTTTCCCGGACCCGGAAAGACTAAGCGCATTCTTTTTGGTTCTATCCCATATTGCCTCATATAAAAAATAATATCCGCCAGCCGGAACGGCCTGTGGATTAAAGCTAATCGTCCTTCTGCATTTAACAGACCGGCTGCTTCCCTAATCACATCTTCCAAAGTGCACAGTATTTCCGTTCTCGCAGCGGCCTTAATCGGTGAGCAGCTGATCCTCCCTGAAGATGTACTGGCATAGGGAGGATTGCTGATCACTAAATCATATTGTCCACGACCAAGAATAAGTGTTGAATTTTTAATATCTCCTTCCACAATGGAAATGCAATCATCCAACCCGTTTAAACTAATGCTTCTCCAAGCCATGTTAACAACTTCTGCCTGTATTTCCAAACCGATAATTTTTATTTTCCGGGTGCGCGCAGCGAGAAGTAAGGGTATAACTCCCGTACCCGTGCCCAAATCCACCACCCGATCTCTCGGCCTTATCGTTGCATAATACGCAAGAAGAACTGCGTCAAGGGAAAAACAAAACCATTCCGGGTTTTGAATAATTTTTAACCCGCGCCAGAGCAGATTGTCAATCCGTTCCTTCCCCTCAAGCATTCAGATTTCCTCACCCGTTCTTCCTTCTTTATTTAAAAAGCCCATGCAAAATAAACAATCCTCTGTACGAGCACGGGCAAAATGCATCGGGCAAACATGAAACCCTTCTTCGTAAAGGCGCACCAAATTCTCAAACCCTTCCCCTTGAGTTTTTTGCGCATAAAGCCTTGTTCGCAAAATCTCATTTTGCTGTTCCAATTGAAAAACATGACGGCGTAGGGTTTGTACCTCATCCAGGATTTCTGCAACCTTTTCCTCTAACTCTCGCAGAGCCTGTGTCAGTTCCACACCCTTCACTCCTTATATATTTCGACATCCGTATCTTCGGTAAACTCGCCTAGATCATTTTCATCCTTATGATCATTTCCCTTTTTTTCATAATCATCGCTTTCATATTTTAGACAACACATCAACCTACCGCAAATCCCGGAAATCTTTGTCGGGTTAAGGGAAAGATTTTGCTGTTTTGCCATCCGAATCGATACAGGTTGAAAATCTCCCAGCACTGTATGACAGCAAAGTACACGCCCGCATGAACCGATACCTCCCAGCATTTTTGCTTCATCCCGCACACCAATTTGCCGTAGTTCAATTCTGGTTCGAAAGACGGCCGCTAAGTCCTTTACTAATTCCCGAAAATCAACTCTTCCCTCAGCAGTGAAATAAAAAATAATCTTGCTCACGTCGAAGGTATATTCCACATCCACCAGCTTCATCGGCAGGTTGTGTTCCAATATCTTTTGCTGGCATACTTTAAAAGCCTCTTTTTCGCGCAGCTTATTTTCCTGATGAATCTCAATATCTTGGGTTGTTGCTTTGCGCACGACCACTTTTAGGGGAGAAACCACCTCTTCTTGAGGAATCATTTTAGGTCCAACCACTATATGTCCATACTCAATTCCTCGAGCTGTCTCAACAATAACGGCATCACCCACCCCCAATTCAAATTGGGCAGGACTAAAATAATATATTTTACCGGCTTTTTTAAACCTCACACCAACTACTTTCTCCATTCCGTTCCTCCAATCTAATCAGCCTTTGCATTTTTATCAGCAAGACATTTAAAACCAATTTGGTATTGGCGTTCTGTTCGATTTGTCTTCGGCTGTTTTGAACTTCTAAGGCAGCCCGAACTGCCGTTTCTGCTTTAATATCACTATTAATAACCGATTCAAACATAGATGGGTTAAACAACAAGCTGCCATTCCGAGAAATTTTCGCCACAGCAATATCGCGCAGCCAAATTAACAAATATTCCATAATCCTTTTCACACTATCTCTGTCCTTATCCCATGAATCAGACAATCTAAGCAATTGGTGCAAATCCATTGAGGTCAATTGGCCAATCAGTTCCTGGACTTGCTCCCGCTGTTGGTTTCCATCAGCCATATCTTCCCACTTATTTGAAGCTTTTCCCCCAACCTTAACCACCTGGCAACGAGAAAGAACGGTTGGTAAAATATTATCCCCATTTTCCGCAACTAGTATAAATAAAGTCCCGGAAGGGGGTTCCTCCAAAACTTTGAGCAAAGAGTTAGCCGCTTCCAACGTCATTTTATTAGCGTCCAAAAATATGACTATTTTGTATCGCCCCTCAAAATGTGTGAAGCTTATTGATCGTTGCACTTCTCTGATTTGATCAATTTTTAAAGTAGCTCCTCGCGGTTCAACAATCACCACATCCGGATGATTTCCATGCCTTATTTTACGACAAGATAAGCACTCCCCGCAGGCATAACCTCCAACGGGATATAGGCAATTAACCGCCATTGCTGTTTCCAGCGCTTCCCCCAGCATCTTTGACTTATCACCAATTAAAAGATAAGCATGTACCAACAAATCTGATTTAATAGCCTTAATAAGTTGTTCCAGCAATCAAAATCACCTATGCTTTCCGAGTAAATGGTCCAATAATACTTTTACCTCTTGAAATACCCGGTCTTTACTTTCATCGGCTCTAATTATTTTAATTCTTTGGGGGTATTTTTCCGCCAGGTATAAATAACCCTGGCGTACCCGCCGATGAAAATCAACCGTTTCCTGTTCTAGGCGATCTTTTGAACAATGGCGTAAATCCTTTATTCGGTTCAGTCCCACCTCAGGACTTATATCCAGTAAAACAGTTAAATCGGGTAATAATCCGCCGGTTGCCACTTTGTTGACCATATCTAAAAGATCCAAGTTTAAATTTCGGCCAAATCCTTGATAAGCAATAGTTGAATCAATAAACCGATCACAAATTACAAATTTACCCTGGGCTAATGCAGGTTTAATCAGCTCTTCTACATGCTGAGCTCGTGACGCTGCATATAATAAAACTTCTGTCCTGTCGGTTATTTTTTTATTTAGAGGATCTAATAAGAGTTTACGGATTTTTTCGGCTGTATCCGTTCCACCAGGTTCCCTGGTAGCAACTATATCATATCCCGCTCTAGAAAGATACTCCGCTAGTAACCTGACCTGAGTTGACTTTCCGGAACCGTCCGGACCCTCAAAAGAAATAAATTTCCCTGTCATGCATCAATCACCTGCCACATCTCATTAGCACTATCCCTTAACCCCTGAATCCAACCACCTAATGCTAAGGTCAGCTTGGTTATTTCTACAATTTCTTCGGTTATTACTTCCCCGGGAACTACCAGAGGAATCCCCGGCGGATATGGACAAACATATTCTGCTGATATCTCCCCCACAGCATCATTAAATGCCACATTTCTTTTTGGCAACTTTACTGCTTCTCCTGGCAGCACCATCATCTGAGGAATCGGAGGGTAAGGAAAGTTTTCCCTAATTTTATCTTTTTGGCCCCAATACCTTCCTGACAAATCTTTAAGCGCCGATAACAAACAACCAACCGTTTCCCGAGTATCTCCGATAGTTACCATTAAAGTAACAGCAGTAAATTCAGCCATTTCCGGTTCGATTTTATATCTTTCCCTCAGTTCAGAAGCAAGTTGAAAGCCATTAAGCCCCATTTCCCTGGCACTTACTACTAATTTAGTCGGATCTAGGTTCCTTACGACAGAATAATCTAGTAACAATTCTCTATTTAAACAAGTAATTCCTTTGATATTTTTTACTTCTTTACGAAAATAACGGGTCAGTTCCAGCACCCTGTCCATTATTTCAGTGCCGTTCACAGCCCAATTCCGGCGGGCCTCGTCCAAAGAAGCCATCAATAAATAGGACGGACTGGTGGACTGAAGCGCCATCAGGTAATCTTCTATATTTATTCTTTTGTCTTTTAAGAGCAGCATTCCGGACTGAGTCAAAGCCCCCATTGTTTTATGCCACCCCTGAACTGCCAAGGCAGCACCACAGGACATGGCGGTTTCCGATAATCCCGGCGAAAATTTAAAGTGGGCGCCGTGGGCCTCATCCACTACCACCGGCACATTGTTGCAGCAGGCAGTATCCACGATCCTGCTCAAATCAGAAGTAAGGCCATGATAGGTGGGATGCACCATTACCAGGCATTGTGCATCCTTATTGGCCTGTAGTACTGCCGTCACATGATCATGTTCTACCCCCAAGGGAATTCCCCATTCCGGAGATATTTTGGAACCTATATATACCGGTTTAGCGCCGGAGAGCACTATCCCGCTGTAAACAGAACGGTGGGCATGTCTGGGGATAATAATTTTTTCCCCTTTGCGGCATAGTGCCAAGATACTTGCCAAAATGCCTCCGGTTGCCCCGTTTACCAAAAAAAAGGCCGCCTCGCTTCCCATTAACGATGCAGCCAGTTCCTGCGCGGATTTAATCACGCCATGGGGGTTATGAAGATCATCAAGTCCCTCCACTTCTGTCAAGTCCAGGGCAAGAGATCCTCCCGTAATTTTTCGCCACCTATCAGTTACTCCAGCCCCGCCCTTGTGACCGGGCATATGGAAAGGAAGATAATTGGCATTAATACGATGACAAATCGCTTCCACCAATGGCGCTAGATCTTGACCGTTATTGAGCATATAGCTTACCTGCCTAATCATTAATTCACCTTCATTATAACAAAAATCCCTCCTCAAATCACACTTTATGGTTTTAGGAAGGATTATCATTTTTTTCTCAAGTTTAAGATGAATTCTGCTGTTTGTTATCAACCCATATTTCTTTTAGGCGTTCCTTTATTAACGGATAGCATATATCGTCCATTTCCATTTCGGTAATTACTTGTTCACATCGGGAGCACATAAATTTTCCCTTAATAAAAACTCCCTGCATCAATCGAAAATGAGCTGCCGTACCACACACCAAACAAGTCGCCCAACTCTTTGAATTCATTATCTCACCCGCCTTATCCTAGATGTCAGTATGGACAAATATTGTTAATCTTAATCTTTATCTATAATACTTTGCAGAAAGCAAGGCAGGTGCATGGGCAAATTATTTTTTTCTCTGAATGCCATTAAAGTCTATGTAATAATCCCCTTTTAAAAGCAGTTCCGAGATGGGCACAACCTTATACCCCTGTTCTTCTAATTTTGTTAGCAAAGGGTCAAGCGCATCATGGGTATATTTCCCCGCATTATGAAATAATACAATATCACCCGGATCAATTTTCGAAAGTACTCTGTTTTGGATTTCTTGAGACGAAAGATCCTTCCAATCGAGGCTGTCAACACTCCATTGAATGGTCTTAAAACCCAACCTGTCTACAGTTTTGATTACATTGTTATTGTAGTCTCCATAAGGAGGTCGAAAAAGTACCGGCTTTTGCCCCGTAATACTTTCAATCATCTGATAATTGTCTTTTAACTCTTTTTCCATCTGAGCTTCCGATAGCTGAGTAAAATGTGGATGACTTGTTGAGTGCATCCCAATTTCATGACCGCGCTCAGCAATCATTTTGGCAACGTCGGGATATTTATCTAACCAAATATTCACCAGGAAAAATGTTGTTTTTACCTGATGTTCGTCCAGAATATCTAAAATTTTTGGCGTATATTCAGCCCCCCAGGTAGCATCAAAACTAATCGCAATCTTTTTTTCCGGCACATCAACTTGATAGATGGGAAGCAATTTAACTGTTTTTACCACTTTGCTGACCAGGTAATTACCTCCCCAAATCTGTCCAGGGGCAAGAAACATTCCAAGCATTATAGCTATAACTACTGCTCCCATCAACCATTTGTATTTACGCCGGCCCCGCATGTCGATAACAATCAATATTTTCACCTCCGCCATGGGTTTGGTAATATCTATTCAGAGGTGGTAAAAAAAAGTATAGGACCAACCTGAAGAAATAAATTCTTTCGGCTGACCCTATATAAAAAATTAAATCCGGATAAGATCTACCCTCCCGGGGAGTTGTGTCCCAAGTGGTCTGCCTTATAAATTACAGCAGTGATTAAGGGGTCCGCTTCCTTTTCCTAGATCAAGATCAGCGTTTAAAGCACATGTTATATATGCTTTCGCCTTTTTTACGCTCTCTTTAATACTGTAACCGCCGGCAATATTGCATGCAATGGCCGATGACAGTGTGCAACCCGTGCCGTGTGTATTCTTATTATTGATCCTTGGGCAGTCAAACCATGTAGCTTTACCATGATGATAAAGCAAATCATCTGCAGTATCTGTCAAATGTCCGCCCTTAATTAAAATATATCCCTGATAATTTTCCCCGATTTTAGCTGCTGATTTTACCATATCATCTCTAGTATTGATTTTAAACCCGCAAAGGCACTCTGCTTCCGGAATATTTGGGGTAATCACCGCGGCAATGGGCAAAAGCTTTGTTACTAATGCATTGATGGCACTATCGCTAAGAAGTTTGCTCCCACTTGTTGAAATCATCACAGGGTCAACAACAATATTTGCTGCCTGATATTCTTTTAGTTTATCGACAATTTTGCAGATGATATCCGTTGAGGAAACCATGCCAATTTTTATGGCATCGGGAAAAATGTCTGTCATCACGCAATCAATCTGTTTTCCAACAAATTCTCCGTCTATTTCAACCACGCCATATACACCGGTTGTATTTTGTGCCGTTAATGCCGTGATTACACTCATCGCATACATTTTATGGGCGGTGATAGTTTTAATATCCGCCTGGATTCCTGCTCCGCCGCTACAGTCAGAGCCTGCTATTGTCAGTACCTTTTTCAATTAAAATCCTCCATTTCAGCAAAGGAATTAATATAACAATCACTGATCTTTTGTATTTCCCTTTTATCCTGTCGAGCCGAGATATCCTCAACTCCCACAACATAAAAACCGGCATTTTTAGCTGTTTTAACACAGTGGAGCGCATCTTCAAAGACCACTACCTCATGAGGGTTACACCCAAATCTTTCTGCCGCCAGAAGATAAATCTGAGGATTGTCCTTACCGCAGCCGGCTGTAGCGCATGTAATGATAAACTCAAAACAGTCCGCCACTCCAAGGCGAGTTAATACTTCCACCGCTATTGTATAATCAGTTGCAGTTACAATGCACATCCTCACATTTAGAGATTTCAATCTTTGCAGATACTCAAATGCATATGGCTTTAGCAATACTCCGTCCCGATATTTTTTCTGAGCCAGGTTATTAATTATATCTATAATTTCATCTTCACTGACCGGCAACGAGAAGGCTCTCTTAAAATACTCTGCCGATTGTTTTAGACTCATCGTTTTAAGTATCTCCGCTAAATCCTGAGGAGGGGTAATACCATGTGATTTTAAAAATTCGTCACCGATATTATCCCATATTTTCATTGAGTCTAAGAGAGTACCATCTAAATCAAATATCGCATATCTTTTCATCATGCAAACAGCCCTTTTGCCAGCATATACAAATCTGCCGTGGCTTTTGCTACATCCGGCTTGGCAAAAATAGCAGATACAACAGCCACACCGGCAATTCCGCTGCCCTTTAAATCAGAAATGTTGTTTTGATCAATTCCGCCAATGGCAACCACCGGAATCGATACACTGCTGCATATTTCCTTGATTGTTTCAAATGAAACCTGATTGGCATCAAGCTTGGTAGATGTACTAAACACCGCACCTACACCAAGATAATCTGCCCCGCTTTTTTCCGCCTGAACTGCCTGCTCCACCGTTTGCACAGACACACCGAGTATTTTATCCGGACCGATGAGAGTACGTACATCTTTGGCCTTCATGTCACTTTGTCCCACATGGACACCATCAGCATTTACTTTTATGGCTACCTGAACATTATCATTTATCACGAAAGGAACCTGATATTTGTCGGTAACTTCTTTCATCTCTTCTGCTATTTTTACAAACTGATCAAAGGAAAGATCCTTTTCGCGCAGTTGAATAAAGGTTGCCCCCGCCTTAATGATCTTCTCTACCTGCACATGAAGTAAATTGCTTCCCAACCAAGACCTATCGGTTACTACATAAAGAAGCATAGATTCTTTATCGACTTTCAATTTTGATCCCCCCGTTTAAAAGTTCGCTGTCAAGCTTGCTCATATAATCAATCAGGTAGGTTCTAAAGCTGGACGTACCTCTTTTTGTCTCTACTACCTTGTTAAATGCCAGTTCCCCGCACAGTCCCATGGCACAAACTGCCGCCGCAGTGCTGTCTAAGATATGATCATAGTTTGCCCCGCAATAGGCACCGATTACCGCTGTCAGCATGCAGCCTGACCCGGTGATCTGCGACATCATGGGATGGCCGTTTTTGATGATGTATGCCTTTTCCCCATCTGCCACAATATCTGTAGCCCCGGTGGTGGCAATAACCGCACCGGTTTTCAACGCCAGTTCTTGAGTAAAATTTATTACCTCTTCAAGATTATTTTCATTTACCGCGTCATTTTCATCTGCATCAACACCTTTGGTTGATCCGCTTCCTGCATAGACTGTTTTAACTTCCGAGATATTTCCCCGAATCACAGAAAACTTCACTTCCTGAAGAAGTCTGAGTACTGTATCTGTTCTTAAAGCTGAAGCGCCTGTCCCCACCGGGTCTAAGATTACCGGATGATTAATCTCATTAGCCTTCTTCCCGGCTTTGATCATGGAATTAATCGTCCGTTCATTCAGTGTCCCAATATTAATGACAAGAGCATGACAAATTGATGTAATTTCTTCTACTTCGTTAATGTCGTCTGCCATGATGGGAGAACCGCCACAGGCCAGGATAATATTGGCGCAATCATTTACAGTCACGTAATTAGTAATACTGTGTACCAACGGCATTTTTTCTTTCACATTTACGAAAATTTTTTCAAACATCGTCTCACCCCCCTATTTATTAATATCCATAAAAAAACCCTAATCCCCAGCATCACAGGAAGTGTTACTCCAATAATTGAGTTATCTGACATCAGCATCCGGTAACCAATGACACCTATTGCCTAGATCAAGATATTCTTTAAGTTAAGTAAAGACTTTCCATCCGCTTTCTTTACTTTTAAAACATAATAATCAGTATTGCTACACCCAAACCATAACAATGTCTGGCTAAAGCTTGTTGTTTTTATTGTGTTCTTTATATCACTGCTCCTTTTATTTTTCACTCCTTATATCTTTTATATAAAAAAATGAGACACACCAAGCAGTGTATCCCATTAATATTTAACGCGCATTCCCTACGTTGGCATTATCCAAATCAGGTTCAAGGGTCGAAGCCACAATTAGCTTCCTCTCAGCCTGCATGCTGCAAGCTCCCCTGTATTCAATTGCTTTAATAATAAAATAGATCAAAACCAATGTCAACCAAAAAATACCCAATACATGGTGTGTTTAAACTTTTGGGTTTATTCACTTATATAAAAAATTCTTGGCTTGCACCCAAGCTAATGCGCATACGTATCAGAATTTTTCGCATTATGTTTTATACAATGGGAGAAATTCCAGTCCTTTAGGGGAAACTTTAGTTGCCGTTATATTTTAAAGTCAAAAAACACACCAAACGGTGTGTTTCTAAAAATTAGATCCTGGCAACGACCTACCCTCCCAGGGACTCACGTCCCAAGTACTATCGGCGCTGGAGAGCTTAACTGCTGTGTTCGGAATGGGAACAGGTGTGG
>JBMNTN010000022.1:0-29432 GCA_050945755.1 Bacillota bacterium
GGTATCACCGACTTTTACCTGGCCTCGTTCTACCCTGCCGGTAACAACGGTACCACGTCCGGTAATGGTGAACACGTCTTCGATAGGCATCAAGAACGTTTTGTCTTTGTCTCGTTCCGGAGTGGGAACGTATTTGTCAACCGCATCCATCAACTTCCATATGCTGCCGCAGGCTTCACAGCCTCTTTGTCCGCAACCGCATTCCATTGCCTTTAAGGCAGAACCGGAAATAATGGGAATATCGTCACCGGGGAATTCATATTCGGATAACAGTTCCCGCACTTCCATCTCTACCAGTTCCATTAACTCCGCATCGTCTACTTGGTCGGCTTTGTTTAAATAAACCACAATATAAGGTACCCCTACCTGACGGGCAAGAAGAATATGCTCCCGTGTCTGGGGCATCGGGCCATCTGCAGCAGATACTACAAGAATCGCACCGTCCATCTGGGCCGCACCGGTAATCATGTTCTTCACATAGTCAGCGTGTCCCGGGCAGTCAACATGGGCATAGTGTCTTTTTTCTGTTTCGTATTCTACGTGGGCAGTATTAATAGTAATACCGCGCGCTCTTTCCTCCGGGGCAGCATCAATTGAGTCATAAGCAGTAGCAACAGCACCGCCGGCTTTTGCCAATGTTAATGTAATGGCAGATGTCAATGTTGTTTTACCGTGGTCTACGTGACCAATTGTACCTACATTAACATGCGGTTTTGTTCTCTCAAACTTCTGTTTTGCCATGAAATAAACTTCCCTCCTATTAATTGGTTTGTATTCCAAAAGCCCAACAGAGCTTTAGTTCAAAGTGTGATATGTATTCTACGCTAATGCAAAATTTCCTCCAAATTATTGGAAAATTTATTATTCGAGAATATCCTACTTACTGTTTTGAATCTGCTAACCAAGTATTAGACTATTTAATACAAGCAGCTCTACTATCCAATTTAATTTTAATAAATTATCCTTTGGCTACCTCGCATATTTTACTTTTAGCCAAAAATAAAAAAGCTTTGAGGCTAAATTACATCAAAGCTTTTTCTGTATTTAATCAATATTTAATCAATAAGAACAAAAACGGGTACACCCCGTTTTCATAATAACCTGGAGCCACTGACCAGGATTGAACTGGTGACCTCATCCTTACCAAGGATGCGCTCTACCTACTGAGCTACAGCGGCATGGTTGCGGAGGAGGGATTTGAACCCACGACCTTCGGGTTATGAGCCCGACGAGCTACCAACTGCTCCACTCCGCGTTATATGGTGGAGAGGGCTGGATTCGAACCAGCGAAGGCGGCGCCAGCAGATTTACAGTCTGCCCCCTTTGGCCAACTCGGGAACCTCTCCATTTCAAATTGTAAGAAGTCAATGACTTCAAAATATAACCTACTTATTGGAGCCGACGATGGGACTTGAACCCGCAACCTGCTGATTACAAATCAGCTGCTCTGCCAATTGAGCTACGTCGGCGCAACTGACAAAACACATTATAGCAACTTTCACTTAGGATGTCAACGAAAAATGCACCTTATTTTATCTCCAGAAAAACCAAATAATTCATCATGTTCCAAAGTGATACTTAGAAAAAGCAAAGCCGATCATGTGACCGGCTATCCTTCTTCTTCTCTGTTTTCCAAATACCTTTCCAGCTTCCGTTTTACCCGCTGAAGAGCATTATCAATGGATTTCACATGTCTTTTTAAATCAACGGCAATTTCCTGATAAGATTTTCCCTCCAAATAATACATCAGCACTTTCCACTCCAGAGAGCTGAGAATCTCCCCCATCTTCTCCTCAATATCGTCAAATTCTTCTCTGCTAATAATTAACTCTTCCGGATCAGTTATTTTAGACCCGGAAATCACATCAAGCAGTGTACGATCCGAATCCTCATCATAAATGGGCTTGTTCAGTGATACGTAAGAATTCAGAGGAATGTGCTTTTGTCTTGTTGCCGTCTTAATAGCAGTAATAATTTGTCGGGTAATACAAAGCTCTGCAAAGGCTCTGAAGGATGACAACTTATCACAGCGGAAATCTCTAATTGCCTTATATAAGCCAATCATGCCCTCCTGAATAATATCTTCCCGGTCGGCGCCAATTAAAAAATAAGATCTGGCTTTGGCACGGACAAAATTCTTGTACTTGTTTATCAAATACTCCTGAGCAACAATATCACCGTCTTTGGCAAGTTCCACAATATCTTCGTCAACCATCATCCCGAACCCGTCAAAAACTTCCTGCTGCACATTCACACTCATCTTCTCGTCCCCACCCCGTTTTTATCTAGTTATGGTTCCTACCAGCTATGCCCGAAATCTGCGGGTTTGTCTCACCTAAAAACTTGGTTTTCCCAATGGAGACATGAGATGCATGCCCGACCGTTAGACATACTTATTATACCTGAGCAAAATTATAAAATCAATAGTTCAACTCTAAACAAAAGGTATCTTTTACCTAAAGTTCCCCTCAAAATTGCTATTTTTTCATCTTCGCCCATGTATCTTTCAGAGGTACGCTTTGGTTAAAAATCAAGTTTCCGTAAGCAGAATCGGGATCAAGACAAAAATACCCCTGTCTGAGGAATTGGAAGTTTATACCTAACCTTGCCTCTCTCAAGCTTGGCTCTGCTTGACATGCAGTTAACCTTTCTAAGGAATGAGGATTCAAATTAGCTTTATAATCACCGTTCTCTTCGTCTTCAGGATTTTCTTTTTGGAAGAGATGGCTATATATGCGTACTTCCAGAGGAATGGCATGCTCCGCCGATACCCAGTGCAGTGTTCCTTTTACTTTACGACCTGCCTGGGACATCCCGCTTTTTGTTTCCGGGTCGTATGTACAGTGAAGTTCCACCACCTGTCCGTTTTCATCCTTTTCAACCCGCTCGCATTTAATAATATAGGCATGTTTCAAGCGCACTTCCCTACCCGGAGATAATCGGAAAAACTTCTTCGGCGGATTCTCCATAAAATCTTCCTGTTCAATATAAAGGACACGGGAAAAAGGAATTTCTCTTGTTCCGGCGCTTGCATCTTCCGGGTTGTTTTCCGCATTAAGCATTTCTACCTGCCCCTCGGGATAATTATCAATAACAACCCGCAGAGGACGCAGGACCACCATCACCCGAGGAGCATGGCGGTTCAAATCTTCCCGCAAACAATGTTCCAGCATCGCAATGTCCACCATACTATTGCTTTTGGCAACACCGATCCGTTCACAAAAATCCTTAATTGCCGCCGGGGTGTATCCACGCCTGCGCAGGCCGGAGATGGTTGGCATCCGGGGATCATCCCAACCGCTAACGTAACCTTCTTCAACCAGTTCCCGAAGCTTTCGTTTGCTCATTACGGTATACGTCAGATTGAGTCGGGCAAATTCAATTTGCTGCGGGGGATCTACCAGATTAAGTGCCTGCAGTACCCAGTCGTACAAAGGACGGTGATTTTCAAATTCAAGGGTGCAAAGTGAATGGGTAATCCCTTCAATAGCATCAGAGATGGGATGTGCATAGTCATACATCGGATAAATGCACCACTCGTTTCCTGTGCGGTGATGTGCGCTCCGCTGAATACGATAAAGCACGGGATCACGCATGTTAAGATTTGACGAAGCCATATCAATTTTTGCCCGAAGCGTGCGGGACCCATCGGCAAACTCCCCATTTCTCATGCGCTGAAACAAATCTAAATTTTCATCGACAGATCGGTTACGGTAAGGGCTTTCTTTTCCGGGTTCCGTCAATGTCCCCCGGTAATCCTTGATCTCCTGAGGACTAAGGTCACAGACATATGCCTTCCCGTCTTTGATCAACTGAATCGCATATTGGAATAGCTGTTCAAAATAATCAGAGGCAAAATACATCCTGTCGTCCCAGTCAAATCCCAGCCAACGTACGTCTTCTTTAATGGAATCAACATATTCTACTTCCTCTTTGCTCGGATTGGTATCATCAAAACGCAAGTTACATAGACCATTATACTCAGCCGCAATCCCAAAGTTTAGGCAAATTGACTTGGCATGGCCGATATGAAGATATCCGTTGGGTTCCGGTGGGAACCTAGTATGCACCTTGTTTTGATATTTTCCTGCTTTTAAATCATCGTTAATAATTTCTTTGATAAAGTTAGAAGGCAAAGAGAATCTCTCCTCTCCTTCTCCTTTCTTACTGCCTTTGCCTGGATCTAACATACTCATATTTCTTCCTCCCAAAAGCTCTTTTCTGATCTTTATTTATTTTTTACCCCTGCGCCACCTTTCCAGGGTACTTCTCATATTAGTGTCAATTATATCATTAACGGTAAGATGGGATTTGTATATATTATCTGCAGCAGGGCAAGACCTGCTTTCCGCTTTATTAACTTTCTCAAGCAATTCCCGCGCGGATAAGCGCAACGCACCTTGTCCCATAACCAGTCTTTGCTGAGCCCAATCCGAGGTAGCAACTGTCACTGACATTTTCTCAGGCAGGAGGGTCACCAACCGCTCAATACAAGAATCTGCCGTCTCTCCTTCTTGAGTAAAAATAACTTCCACTCCGGCGTAATTATCCCTTGTACCAATACCACCCTTAACAAGATGAGCGTCAAAAACGACCACAACCAGGCAACCCTCCAATCCCTGGTAGTTGGCTAAAATGTCCAACAGTTTATCCCGGGCATGCTCAAAGCTTTCACTTTTCAGCTTGATTAACTCGGGCCAAGCGTTTACTATGTTATACCCGTCCACAATTAATATATCACGCACTTCATTCCCCCGTTTTTGCCCTCTGTCGCATTATCTCAAATAAAACTACTGATGCTGCTACTGAAGCATTTAAAGAAGATATCCGGCCTCGCATAGGAATTGACGTCAAAAAATCGCATTTCTCTTTGAGAAGTCTGGAGATGCCGTGGCCTTCGGCACCCACTACCACTGCCAGCGGACCGGCCAAGTTTGCCTGCCACAATGAATTTTCTCCATCCATGTCCGCCCCGGTTACCCATAAGCCAAACTCTTTTAACGCTTCTACAGCCTGCGCCAAATTGGCTACCCGGGCTACCGGAACATATTCTGCCGCTCCTGAGGATACTTTAGCTACAGTAGCATTTAACTGAACACTGCGCCGTTTGGGAATAATTACTCCGTGGACCCCAACGGCTTCCGCCGTCCGCAAAATTGCACCGAAATTATGAGGGTCCTCTAGTTCTGCCAGGATCAATACCAGCGGGTCTTCCCCTTTACCCCGGGCGAATTGGATAATATCTTCAATTTCCACATATGCATAAGGTGAAACTTCCGCAACCATACCCTGATGCCGTTCTTTTGTCAAACCATCCAAATAATTCCGCTCCGCTTCCTGAAAGGGAATTCCCCGCTCCCGGGCGAGGCCAATCACTTCCCGAACGGCACCTTCTTTCATTCCACGCAGAATAAATATTCTGTTTATTGACCTGCCTGATTTCAGCGCTTCTAACACACTATGCCGGCCAGCAATAAATTCGGCCATTTAATTCAACTCCTACTTTTTATCTGAGCCGCCCTACCACATGACATTTTACCTTCAAAGCATATCCCCTGGGAAACGCAGGTTGGCCCTGCCTTTTTAAAGAGATTTGGCGCAACCTTTTGGACTTCCTCAAGCATCAAATCTGCCAAACGGCGAATCTCCCATTGGGCTCGCCTGCAACATCTTAGCTGAAAAAAATGATACAAGCTTCTCGCATTATATGTAACGACCAGTTTTGTTTCTGTAGCATTTGGCAGCAGATACCGGGCATCTTCCGCCGGTACATACTTGACCAGCTCGTTATAGGCTTCCTGAATTTGAGCCATTTTCCCCTCAAATACCTCTTTCGCTTTTGGATTATCCGCAATGGTCGGAGGTATAATATACTCAAACTGGCTTTCCTTCACATAACGCTGTGATTTTTGCGAGTAGGAAACACCGATTCTATGGCGAACCAGCTGGTGAGACAAAACCCGGCTTACTCCCTCAATAGCAAAGGTAAAAGAGACATGTTCCACCGGAGAAAGATGCCCCAATTCAACCAGCTTTCCTAAAAAATCTTCTGCCTCTCCTTCTTTAAAATCCTCAAGAATTTTTTCCGCTCCCATAGGAGAATAACATAACCGGGCAGCGGCAGCTATTAGCTTTTCCGGTTCCGAAGTATATTTTATTAAAGAAACCTTCAAATTTCTCCCTCCCTCTCGGTCACGGTCTCTTCCTCTACCAAAGATACCAGCAGGTGGAAAATGTCCTCCAATCTTTCATTCAACCCCAATATATAGAGATACCCAATCAGCGTCTCTAAGCCGGTCGCTCTCCGGTATTCAATCATCCCCATGTTTTTGGGATGCCTTCCACTTTTTGCATTACGCCCTCTTTTTAGAACCGCCGCCTCTTCCTCATTTAAGAAACCGGTTAATTTGTCTACCAGTTGAGACTGAGTATCGGCATTGACATACTTTACTGCATGATGATGCAAATCATTAACTTTGGTAAAACCTTTTCTTACCAAGTAACTACGCACCCAAAGTTCATAGACGGCGTCACCAATATAGGCCAATGTTAACGGCGGCAAAAGCTGGGGATTTAATTCAGAATTAGGAACCATGAGAAACCTCGGTCTTTTTCCAACGGACTCCATGAGGGGTATCTTCTAAGATTACCCCTATTTCCTTTAAACGGTCCCGAATAGCATCTGCCGTAGCCCAATCTTTTTGTTTTCTGGCCTTTTGCCTAACATCAATAATGATATCCATTAGCTTTTCTTCTAATCCCTCATCTACCTCTTTCTCACTCAAAGGGCGAATCATTCCTAAAACACTATGAAACTCATCAAAAAGCGTTATCGCCTTTTCGATGCATTGAGCAGAGTCGCTCCCAGGAACAAACCGTTCGTCATTTATAAAACTATTTAAATCCCGGCAAAGATCAAAAACTTGAGCGATGGCAAGAGAAGTATTAAAATCATCGTCCATTGCTTCCATAAAACCAGTCCGAATTTTTTCAATGTTCTCCAAGAAAAATTTGGCATCAGGAGCCTCTCCGGCCTCCCTTGCCTTTTCACAAGCAGCTAATACTTCCTCTCCTAACCTCAAGGATGTTCTAATCCGTTCCAAACCTTTTTCCGCCACCTGGAGTTTCTGATCATCAAAATCCAACGGGCTGCGATAATGAGTGGAAAGCAAATAGAACCGTACCACATCCGGAGAAAATTTATTTAAAATGTCTCGTACTAAAAAGAAATTTCCTAAGGATTTTGACATTTTCTCCTGGTTTACTGTGATAAAACCGTTATGTAGCCAATAACGCACAAACTGCTTGCCGGAAAAAGCTTCTGCCTGGGCAATTTCATTTTCATGATGGGGAAAAATAAGGTCTGCTCCTCCCCCATGAATATCAAAACCCTCACCCAGATATTTTAATGACATGACAGAACATTCAATATGCCAGCCCGGTCTTCCCTTTCCCCAGGGACTGTCCCAAGAAGGCTCTCCCGGTTTGGCTGCCTTCCAGAGAGCAAAATCCAAGGGATCCCTCTTCTGCTCTCCTATATCCACCCGGGCTCCTGCCTTCATATCATCTATATCACGACCAGAAAGCTTTCCGTAGCCAACAAATTTGCGCACATCAAAGTAAACGTCTCCGCCGGCTTCATAAGCATATCCTTTGTCTATAATCCCCTGTACCATATTGATAATATCATTGATGTGACCGGTAACACGGGGATGAACATCCGCCCTTAATACTCCCAATGCATCAGCATCAGCATAATAGGCATCAATATATTTTTCCGCAAGCTTAACCGGGTCTTCCTTTTCCTCGTACGCCCTGTTTATAATCTTATCGTCTACGTCAGTAAAGTTTTGCACATAGGTAACCTCATATCCCCGGTATTTCAAATAACGACGCACCGTGTCAAAAACTACAATCGGCCTGGCATTTCCCAAATGAATATAATTATAAGTGGTCGGGCCGCAGACATACATCCCTACCTTCCCGGGATTCCGGGTCACAAGATCTTCTTTCTTTTTAGTTAATGTATTAAACACTTTGATACTCATTTATTTTCTCCCTCCACTTCCTGTAAACGCTGTTCTAAATTAGCCACCCTCTGCTGCAGACTATAAATCATTTCAGCTACCGGGTCAGGCAGTTCCCCATGGTTTAAATCAATTTGCGCAAATTTTTTATCAGTAATTTTCCTACCGTCTTGAACCACTATACGGCCGGGGACACCCACTACCGTGCAGTTGTCCGGCACTTCTTTTAGAACCACTGAACCGGCGCCAATTTTTACATTATTTCCTATTTTAATCGATCCTAATACTGTAGCGGCAGTACTGATAACTACATTATCGCCTATGGTAGGATGCCGCTTGCCTTTTTCCTTTCCTGTACCGCCCAGGACGACTCCTTTGTAAAGGGTAACATTTTTGCCAATCTGCGCAGTTTCCCCAATTACGATCCCCATACCGTGGTCAATAAATAATCCTTCTCCTAAAACGGCTCCGGGATGAATCTCTATCCCTGTAATAAATCGGTTTAAATGAGAAATAAATCTCGCCAGAAAAACCCACCCTCTTTTATAAAACCGATGAGCCATCCGATGCATCCAAATGGCATGCAGTCCGGGGTAACAAAGTAGAACTTCCCAAAGGCTTTTGGCCGCCGGGTCTCGGTCAAAAACTACTCTAATATCCTCTTTTAACTGTTTGAACATTGTTAATACTCCCTTCTAGCATACCACAATTATTATCTCTGAAACAGTTTCCAAATAACAAAGACCTAAAGTTTTTTATGATTCTTAATTGTGTCTAAATAAACAAAAATCCCGCCGCTGTAGTTTCCTACAGAGACGGGTACACCGCGGTTCCACTCTGTTTGGGCGTCATGCCCCACTCAAAGCGCCTTTAACGCAGGCAGACGCATAACCCTACTTCATTTTTCAGGCCATGTACTCCGGGGTGCATTTCAGCAGAAACAGTGCCTAAACCCGCTTCCACCCGGTGGCGGGCTCTCTCTGGAGGACCGCTAAAGCTTACTCTCCCTTTCATCGTAATGCTAGAGATATGAAAACTATTACGTGCATTATACATGGCTTCCATAAATTCAGTCAATCCCATAAAATCGGATTCCGATAACTATTTCGCATTTTAATTCATCCAACGTATCAAAGCTTCCACAGGTAATATAAAGTACCGGCTTCGTCATAACGAAATAATCTTTGATCCGTAAAGCACCTTGTAATATTAACAGCTTAAGAATTAAGGATTAAGCGTAAAGCCCGCTTTTTGCGCGCTGTCTGTCAACCTGGCCAGAATCATATCTTTTCCTAAAATAGCTGCTAATTTGTCAAGATCCGGACCATGCATCTGCCCGGTGAGAGCCACCCGAATTGGCATAAAAACTTGGCTCCCACCCAGTTTCGTTTCTTTGCGGATACTTTTTAAAATAGCCTTAATATGCTCCGGGTTTAATTCCTCGCTCGTCTGGATTTTTTGAACAAATTTAGTTACTACTAATGGGACATGTTCCTCACTCAATATATTTTTCGCCTTTTCACTTTCGAAAGTAACAGTGGTTCCCGTAAACAGCCCTATTTTTTCTTTGATGTCTGCCAAACAGGAAAGGTAATTTTTTAAAGTATCAATAACAAGATCAATCAATCTATCCTCTTCAATACTGTTTTCTTTCAAAAAACCTGCTTCCTTTAGATAGGGTACAGCCATTTCTTTTAAGTGTTCATTAGGCATGTTCCTAATATAATAACCGTTGATCCATTTTAATTTTTCCATATCAAAAACCGCCGGACTCTTAGAAACCCGCTCCAGACTAAACTTTTCAGCCAACTCTTCCAAGGAAAATATTTCTTCTTCCCCCGGAGGAGCCCAGCCCAAAAGGGCAAGAAAATTTACTATTGCCTCCGGCAAGTAGCCTTGACCTTTATAGGCAACAACGCTTGTGGACCCATGGCGTTTACTCATTTTGGAACGGTCTTTCCCCAGAATTAAAGAAATATGAGCAAACTTGGGCTTTTTAAGTCCCAGAGCATCATAAATTAGCATCTGCCTAGGTGTATTGGAGAGATGTTCTTCACCTCTTAGCACATGAGTAATGCCCATTTCCGCATCGTCAATCACTACAGCAAAATTATATGTTGGAATGCCGTCAGATTTGACAATGATAAAGTCACCCATTTCCCCGGTTTCAAAAGTTACTTCACCCCGAACCAAGTCATCAATTTTAACTATGCAGTTTTCAGGTACCCGGAAACGAATTACAGGTTTACGACCTTCTTTTTCAAATTGCTTTTTCTCTTCTTCCGTGAGCTGTCGGCATTTGCCTAAATAACGAGGGGTCTCGCCTTTTGCCATTAACTCCTGCCGTTCCGCTTCACATTCTTCTTCTGAACAGTAACAATAATATGCAAAGCCTTTCTGAAGAAGCCGGTCAACTGCTTTTCGGTAAATATCGAGACGCTCTGTCTGCCGGTAGGGGCTATGTGGCCCACCCACATCAATTCCCTCATTCCAGGTAATACCCAGCCATTTTAAAGCGTTTTTTATGTCCTCTTCGGATTCCTTTGACGAACGTTCAAGATCAGTATCTTCCATTCTTAAAATAAAATCCCCGTGATTCTGTCTGGCAAACAAATAATTAAAAAGGGCCGACCTAGCCCCCCCAATATGTAACGGCCCTGTAGGACTTGGGGCAAAACGAACCCGTATTTTCTCCATTAATAATAGACCTCCGCTCTCATAAGCTCTTAAATTCTTCCTAATTATACCACGGGCCTTTCCAAGCTGACAAGCTAAGACTACCCCCCAAACAATGACCGTATCCCGGCAAAAAGACGGGCAAAAAAGTCAATTAACCTTTGGAAAATCCCTTGTATCCCTTGCCCCTGAGCAATCAACTGGTCTAACCTCTCCCTGATATTTTTCAGTTGGCTGTTGATTTCATCCATATTTAAATTAAGCCCGTTAATCTTCTTCATTAGGTTAACCAACTGATTAACCTGTTCCTCTGTAAGGTTTATCTTTAACTCATTAGAAATATTGATAATCACCTGGCGAATTTCATCGGCATCTTTCAGACCTCTTTCAATAACCTCCTCTTTAATGCGGATAATCAATTCTGTTGCCCGTCCGGAATCATTAATTGATTTGGCTATTTCCCCTGTGCGTACCATTTCCTCATTGGCTATATCTTTAGACTCTTTACTTAGGCTTTTGCCTGTCGCAGATTCAAAAGCTTTAAAAATTCCTGTCAGTGCTGCTGTTCCGGATACCGGAAAAGGGGCTGCAGCAATTATCCTGGCATCTTTTACCTCTGCCGTAGCCAAAGCGTTCGCATAGATTTCCGGCGTCACCCAATTAATATTATGAGTCTCTACTTGAATTCCCTCTCCCGCCCCAAGGAGTTCTACGTAGGCACTGGAAATTGCTTTGGTTCCAATCAGTTCTTCGTCAACCAAATCCTGCAGGTACTCTTTTTCCTCGTCGTTACTCACTTCCGTCACGGCAATTTGATTTTTTTCCTCTTCTGTAAGTCCAAAAGTTTTGTATACCTTATTTCTTTGGTCCTCTGTTAAATCTTTGCCATAACTGATCACCCTTACTGCATCAGCACCGGCAGTAACTGAAAAAGCAAGTAATAAGAAAAGTGTCATGCCCTTAATTAATAAGCCCCTGTAACGCATTGATTTCCCCCCGATATTTTTGGTATAACTTAGCATGCCCAAAAAATACCGAGAAAAAACAAATTACATTGAGAGGGGACGGTAATCTGCCTCCTCGTCTTCTAATAAATGGACAGCATTTTCGGCAGGCAGTTCCTGTACCTTTTTCAGCTTTCGTTCAATAGTTCTAGTTTTTTTAGCCGCAGTTTCGATAGTATTACTCGCTTCCCGCAGTTTCTTTTGGGTTTTATCTAAAATATCTCCAAACTTTCCAAACTCGGTTTTTACTGCCCCCAATAACGCCCATACCTCGCTGGAACGTTTTTCAATTGCCAAAGTTCTAAAGCCCATCTGCAAACTGTTTAGCAACGCTGCCAACGTTGTCGGGCCGGCAACTACCACCCGATATACTCTCTGTAGCATCTCGCAAAGGCCCGGCCGACGCAGTACCTCTGCGTAAAGTCCTTCTGTAGGTAAAAACATAATCCCAAAATCGGTCGTATGAGGTGGGTCCAAATATTTTTCCTTTATGGCTTTTGCTTCTGTCTTAATACGGTTCTCCAACTGCCGGGCTGCTTCTTCCACCATTTGCGGATCAGATAGTTCTTGGGCTTCTAATAGTCTTTGGTAGTCTTCCTGAGGAAACTTTGCATCCACCGGCAGCCATACTTCCTGCTCATTTTCCCCTCTCCCGGGCAACCTGATAGCAAACTCCACTCTTTCGTTTCCTTTCTTCGTTGCGACATTTTGGGCATATTGCTCCTCGGTTAAAATCTGTTCAAGAAGACTACCAAGCTGGATTTCCCCCCAGGTACCTCTGGTTTTTACATTGGTCAGCACTTTTTTCAAGTCCCCAACGCCTGCTGCCAGTGACTGCATTTCTCCTAATCCTTTATGTACCTGCTCCAGCCTATCACTCACTAAACGGAAAGATTCACCTAAACGTCTTTCTAAGGTAGCATGTAGTTTTTCATCAACTGTCGCCCGCATCTGTTCCAGCTTTCGACTATTATCTTCCTGCAGTAAAGTAAGCTTAGCCTCAATCGTTTCCCGCATTTTTTCCAATTTCTGCTCATTGGATTGGGTAAGATAAGCCAACTGCCGGGAAAACATATCCATTTGTTCTGTCTGGATACGGGTCCCATCCGTCACTCGGGCAAGGAGTGAATCGCTCAGCCCTGTCAACACTCCTCTTAATTCCTCTCGTTCCATGCGGGCATTAGCATTTGCCTCTCCTCTATTTCTAGCTATTTCCTCTTGTAGCAACCGCCCGGTTGTTTCAATATTATTTCCCAACGCCTCCCAAGGTTTTTTTGCTCCCTCTTTTTTTAGTTGGCAGCTACGCTTAAATAAAACAACCATTAATATTAATACTACAATATTTAGCATTAACGACAACATTAATAGTCCTTCAATCATTTCTTTGCCTCCACTTTGTTTTCAACCAAGAATTCTTCCCCAATTCTTCCACGGAAAATGCCGTTTCCCTCCTGCAGCTCTCTTTACAGCCAGGAATAAAATCATATATCCACATAAAAAAATAAGCCTTGCGCCAAGGCAAGGACTAATTAAATTACGCTGTTTCCATTGTTAATTGGTGAATCTTAATAACTTTTTCCGCTGCTTGCCGGAGGGAAATCCCCTGATTATGGCTAAGAATCTGGATAAAGTAAAAGGCTTGCACTACAGAAATCCCCCAGTTGTCTGCAAGGTACTGACTGGCCCTTCCTACTATCTGCCGGGGAGTTTCCATCGAATTTATCTGTTCTCGGGCTGTAGAAATTTCCCGGTTTTTATGGAACTTTTCCATTAACAAAGTAATTGCTACCTTCCACTTTTCCCCGTCACCTGGATTCTTTGGACAATCTAATAATGTATTCCTAATTACCGGTGCAGTAACCTGTTTGTTACTTTTATTATTAAACAACAAGAGAGCTGCCAAATGTTCTTTATTCACTACTTCTGCCGTCTTCAGAAATGGAGTCGCTCCCTCCATTATAACTAAATCCGGGCGCTTAGAGCGAATTAAATTCAGCGCTTCTATGGGGTCATTAGAACAACCTGCCACCTTCAAACCTAAACGTTTAAGTAACTCTTCCACAGCCTTAACACCCTCTGACCACGAGCCAATAATAACCGCTCTTAACTCCGACATGGAAACACCGCCCTTCTTTAAAATAAATAAATGTCTTTTAAAGAGCACTTACTCCCAAAAGACATCCTAATTTTATACATCCTTGGGGAAATATATATGTTATTGTCTTAATTTTAGTATATTTCTCGAAAATGTGCAAGATAAATCTTTTCTGAATATTAAATAATTTCCTACGCTTGTCTTATCTATTAATTTTCCATCTTTACAACCCGGATTATTCGAAAAAACTCTTATCATTCTTACCTCAGAGAAAAGAAAAAGCACTGCTCAAGAGTGTGCTTTTCCCTTAAAATATGGTCTTAATTTTTAATAAGGCAAAAATTCTATTCCGGAAATCCAAGTGCATTAACAAACTCATTCTGAAAATCCAATCGGCTAGAGAGTTCCACATGTTCCGCTCTTCTTGCCAGTTCTTGAGCAGCAGCCCTTTCCTTTTTTGAAAGCAAAGCCAGCTTAGCACCATCTCCGGCAGCATTTCCTACAGAGGTAATCCGTGTTATCGGGACACGGGGGAACAAGCCAATTGCCATTGCACTTTCTTTTTTTATATAGTTTCCAAAAGCACCTGCTAAAAGAATCTCGGAAATGTCTTTGGGGGTAATTCCCATAATCTGCATCAATACTTGAATCCCGGCATAAATTGCGCCCTTACCTAATTGCAGTTCCCTGATATCTTTCTGGCTGACAACAATATTCTCTCCAGTTGCGGAAAGATCTGCCGGTACAAGAATAAATTCAAATCCGTTATTACCCTTTATGATCCGAGTCTTCAGTTTAGGGTCAAGAAGGCAGTCAGCATCTTCCGGATCAGTAAATCTGCCGGAAGTGTCAATAATTCCGGCCTTAAGCATTTGGGCTACTGCATCAATTAACCCGGAACCGCAAATCCCTTTAGCCCTACAGTTACCTATTACCTCTATCTTTACCTCGTCTCTATCAATGTAGACAGACTCAATAGCCCCATCCGCTGCCCGCATTCCGTCTTGTATCTGCGCCCCTTCAAAGGCCGGTCCAGCCGCCGTAGAACAAGTGAGAACCCTTCCTCCTCCGGCTAAAACCACTTCACCGTTTGTGCCAATATCTACTGCCACCGTATACCCTTTTCTTTCGTTAATATGAGTAGCTAACATCACACCGACCGTATCAGAACCTACATAGCCGGCGATATTAGGCAATATTGAGACGCGGCCATAAGGGTGCATATTCAGCCCAAGTTCTCTTGCTTCAGCTTCAATGGTGTGGGTAAACACCGGTATAAAAGGGGCAGGGGCAAGATAACTTGGGTCAATTCCCCAAAAGAGGTGGCTCATTGTAGTATTTCCGACAACCACTGTTTCATAGACTTCTTCGCTATTAACATTCGCTTTATGGTATAATTGGTTAGTTATTTCGTTCATAGCTTCCAGCACTTTTTTCTGTAAATCCGCCAAACCACTTTTATCATTAATGACATGGTTAATGCGCGAAATTACATCGGCGCCAAAAACATTCTGCGGATTAGTCAGAGCAGATGTCGCCACCACATTGCCGGTATTTAAATCAAGCAAATAACCAACTACTGTGGTAGTGCCGATATCAAAAACCAGCCCAAATTTGCGTCCCGTGGTATCCCCTTCTTCCACGGCAATTAGTTTTCCATCTATTGTCACAGGTGTCACCTGAAAACGAGATCTGCGCAGAACCTGGGCAAGATTTGAGAGAACACTAAGGTTTGTGCTCTCATCTAACAGAGAAAGCCCTTCAATAACCCGTTCATAATCAGCTTTCTGATCTTTAATAGTCGGAGCATTTAACTTTAAGAATAGTTTTTCCACACTGCTATTAATCTCTACTGTATCAACAGCACTGCTCAAACTTGTTTTCCGAGCATAAGCATCTTTCTGGCCCATAACCTCAACCGTTACATCTTCCCAAACTGGGCGCTGACAGGCAAGTACCCAACCGGCAGCCAATTCCTTTTCGGAAAGATGTTTCTTTTCTGCTTCGGTTAGGTTTTTTACCGGCCCGGAAACTAAACGCACCTTGCATTTTCCGCAGGTCCCTTTGCCACCGCAGTTGCCTTCAACCGGCACCCCGGCTTGCGCCGCCGCTTTTAACAAATCAGTTCCCGGAAGAACTTCCACTACTTTTTGTCCAGGCAAAAATTTTACTTTAACGGCCACTTAACCAACCCCCTTGAGTCAATAATCTTTTGACAATAACCAATTTTAAAAATTAAAGTCCTTGTAATTATCAATTGACGAAAATTAATGTTTACTTAAATTATACACAATTCTAACAAAAAGTTCGACATAGATTAACAAGTTTCTACTTGTATAAAAATTACACTCCGTGAGGAAGATCTACTATAATTTTTCGATAGGTTTAAACGACGAATTGTGCATACGGATTAATAACTCCTTTGTCAAGAAAAGCTATCGGCGGCTCGCCGATAGCTTTTCTTGTATTTGCCCACAAAACTATACCTCTCTAATATATAAAATTATTGACACGTGAATTTGGGCTTCTCCCGATAACTTATACATTTTCATTGAGCTCATTCATTTCCTTAACTGTTGCTACAGCGTATGCTGATATTCCCTCACCTGTTCCGGTAAACCCCAATCCTTCGGTAGTCGTTGCCTTGACATTAACACAATATTTTGAAATTCCAAGCATGCGTCCAATTCCCTCCTGCATCTCGTCTATAAAAGGAGCAAGCCTCGGCTTTTGGGCTACCACCACCGCATCGATATTATTAGGGAAAAATCCTTTTGACCGGAGCAGTTCTCCCACCCTGCCCAGGAGGACCAGACTGGAAATTCCTTTAAACTCAGGATCTGTATCAGGGAAATGTTTTCCAATATCACCAAGACCGGCCGCACCTAGTAAAGCATCCATAATAGCATGAAGCAACACATCAGCATCTGAATGGCCCAGTAGTCCCAGGTGGTAGGGAATCTCAACCCCTCCTAAAATAAGCTTGCGTCCTCCCACCAGCCGGTGCACGTCATACCCATTTCCTACCCGCACTCTGCTCCCTCCCTTTTAATATTATTTCTGCTAATTTTAAATCTTCCGGAGTTGTAATCTTTATGTTTTCATAAGTTCCCGGGACAATCTTCACTTGGTAACCATACCTTTCTACCAAGGAAGCATCATCTGTCCCAATGACCCCATCTTGATAAGCACGTCTGTAGCAATCGATAATAATTTCTTTTTTAAAGGCCTGCGGTGTCTGTACCGCCCAAATAGTTGATCTGTCAGGCGTTTTTTTAACCAAAAAGTCTTTGTCAATTATCTTTAGAGTATCTTTAACGGGTACGGCTAAAACAGCCGCACCCGTTTCACCTGCCGTCCTGGTTACATCCATTAAGTGGCTGGGCAGTAAAAGTGGCCGTGCACCATCATGCACGACCACCAGAGTACACTCAGGAGAAATTTTGGACAATCCTTTTGCTACAGAGTCCTGGCGTTCCTTTCCCCCTGTCACAATACTGATTACCTTGGACAAACCTAAACGTGCCACCAGTTCCCGACAACAATGTTCCTCTCCGGCAGCAGCAACCACAACAACATCTTGAACTGTTTGACAATTTTGAAAAATTTCTAATGTGTGTGCCAACACCGGTTTACCTTGCAGCAATAAAAATTGTTTATTAATAACGTTATTCATTCTCGTTCCCTGGCCGGCGGCAGGTATCACCGCCGTTACGTAAGACATTGAAACTCACCTCTCCCCTCCATCTCGTGCACCACACCCAGTTGTTTCCGGTCTATCGCCTTTGGTTTAGCAAAAATCATGCGGCCCGCAGCAGTTTGTAAAACACTGGTTACCATCACCGTAATTGTCTGTCCCATATGTTTTTTGCCATTTTCCACAACAATCATTGTCCCGTCATCCAGATAGCCAATACCTTGACCCATTTCTTTGCCGTCTTTAATCACTCGCGTAATCATTTCTTCCCCGGGGAGGACTACCGGTTTTACCGCATTGGCAAGTTCGTTAATATTAAGAACATTAACACCCTGAAGCTGGGCTACCTTGTTTAAGTTAAAATCATTGGTCACAATACATCCTTTCATATCTTGAGCAAGGCGTACCAGCTTGCTGTCCACTTCGCTAATATCATCATAATCTTTGTCCACAATTTGCACAGTCAGGTCAAACTCTTTACGTAATTTATTGAGAATGTCCAGCCCGCGCCGGCCACGATTTCTTTTTAATAAATCCGAAGAATCAGCAATATGACGCAGTTCTTCCAACACAAAACTAGGGATAATTAAAGTCCCTTCTACAAAACCTGTTTTACAGATATCGGAAATGCGTCCATCAATAATTACACTGGTATCAAGAAGCTTATAACTGGGTTTTGGCGTGTCTGCCTTGACAGTTTTCTCTTTTCCCCCTAAACGAATGATCCCAAAAAGAAAAGACTGCAATTCATCCCTCTTTTTTATCCCCACGCTCAAACCGACATATCCAAAAAAGATGCTTGCGACCAGGGACAAATACGGACCGATAAATTTAATCTTACTTACTGGGGACCCTAATAAATTGGCAATAAGAAGTCCTATAATAAGTCCAACTGCTCCACCTATGATGTCTTGAATAGGTATTTTAAATAATTGTGCTAAGAACCAATTGGTAAACCGCTCAATTTTTATGATGATTTTAGGTGCTAAGGATAAACCCAAGAGCCCACATATGAGGATACTAAGAACAACAGCAGCCCACCAAATTTCAGTTCTGGGATGCGTAGTAAAAAAATACTCAATTAAAAATCTACCGAGGTAAAAACCACATACGGCAGTAACAATGCCAATGCACCCTTGAACTATTTTTCTCAACAATAACTCACCTCCTTTCCCGCAACGTTTCACCCTTATTTTTACTTATAAGGGAACTCTTTATTCACAATACTTGGAAATAGTTTATAATGCAATAAAAATTTAACCAAATAATAAAAACAGCCCACGAAACTCCTGGGCTTAAGGTAAATCGGAACTCCTTATTTAGCAAAAAGCTTGTGACACATCCCCTAAAACTCCGTCAATCATAGATTGAACTTTTGCTTCTTCAGTTCCTCTGGACAGTACCAACTCACTAATTAAAATCTGCCTGGCATACTCCAGCATTTTCTTTTCTCCGGAAGAAAGCCCCTTTTCTTTGTCTCTAAGCATTAAATTCCGTACCACTTCCGCTACTTCATAGATATTGCCACTTTTGATTTTCTCCATATTTGCACGATATCGTCTATTCCAATTTGAAGACATCGGGCTTTTAGTCCCGCGCAAGATGGACATTACCTTTTTAAAACCGTCTTCGTCTATCACCTGCCTGAGCCCAATTTCCTTAACACTGTCCATTGGAACCATTACTTTCATATCTCCGATAGGGATACGCATTACATAATAACTTCTTGTTTCCCCTAGGATTTCCTTCTCTTCTATAGACTCGATTACCCCAGCTCCATGCATAGGATAAACCACCTTGTCACCAACATGGAACATGCCTTTACCCCCTATCTCTCCTAATGTTATTATTTTATCAGATTATCACCTCCATGTCAAATAAGGAAATATTTTAACACAGTGTTTGGACTCGTGTCAATGTTTTTTTCTGTGTCACCTCACATTGACAATGCCGTATTTAAAAACGTATAATGTTATCTAGAAACGGCACGGTTATAAGGAGTGGGCAGTGGATGAAGGATCTTATTTGCGATGAATTTCAAAACACCGTCTCAAAGTACTTGCTACGTCACCAGAGTATTCTTGATATCCTTTCCAAACTGCAAGAAGCAACTGCCCGGGTTAACCGGGCTACAGTCAAATCGGTAACAAGCTGTGGCTGTGTTCAGGTTCATGCTGAAAAGAAATCTATTCCGCAGGATGCTTCCCTGGATGATTTTTTCAAACTTATGGATACTAATCTTAAAGGCGAGATCTGTGGAGAATGTAAAGAAGTTATTGAAATGGAAATGGGTAAAACCTTATTTTACCTGGCTGCTTTATGTAACGCACTCGACATAAACCTTTATGATGTCTTAATTAAAGAACATAAAAAGCTATCTACCCTGCGTTTTTTTAACTTAACTTAAGTTTCATCACCGGTATTCCGGTGATTCTTTTATTTAAACTTCACTAAAAGAAAAGATTGGGAATCGGCCAAAGTACACTCTTGACAGCTAACGGCGCAAAGTATATTTGACTTCAACTTGCAAGAAATATTTTCCCAGAATTATATTTTCCTCCTAGGAAAGAATAATAATAAACTTTTTCCAGGGGGGCATTAATTCATGGACAATTTTCTTTCTTTGATCCGGTTTTTGCAGCTTAATGAGTTTTATCTACATCTACCTATAAAGGAAAAACATCTGATGCGCAAATTTGGCTTTTATTTGAGTCAAGAACAAATGCTCTGGCCTAATTTTTCCCGAGCCTCACTTCTCTGGGTAATTGCTGCCAATGCTATTCCGGTAGGGGAAGGAAAGTTTGCAAAAAAATTGTTATATGAAGCCCTTGCCATGGCACAATGTCCCAAGGATATTTGTTATATCCACAGTAATCTTGCCCAAATTCATCAGGACGAAAACAACCCCGATTATTGCAATCACCATTGCCATCAGGCCTTAGCTACTGGGTATTATAACAAGTGGGCAGTTGATACTCTCGTTTCAAATTTAATCAACGCAGGAAAACTGGAGGAAGCAAAAGAATTCTGCCATAGTATTTTAACCAATGATACTTACCGGAATGACCGGCCAAAATACCGCCAAATTTTAATTAACATTGAAACCCAATTAAAAATGCCTGTCCAGGAACACCTGCTCCCTTAATCTTAATAAACCATTTTTGATCGCTTTTGCCCGCACCTCCCCGATTCCTTCCACTTGATCCAGTTCTTCAATGGTGGCCGCAAGAATTTTTTGCAGGCTGCCAAAATATTTAATTAAGTTTTCTATCACCGGGAATGGCAATCGGGGAATTTTATTGAGTATCCGATAACCACGGGGTAACACCGACATATCAAGGCAGCTTAAACTGCTCCCAAACCCCATAATTTTACTTATAATTGTTAATTCCAAGAGCTCCTCGCCGGTCAAGCTCCACAAACTTCTGTTTAATTGATCCAATTCCTTTTCTTCAGTATTGACATAATCTAAGAGAACGAAGTTTCCATCCTCAAAAACATTAGCCATTAATTCTTCCATCTGCATATTAACCAGCCGGCCCTCTACTCCTAATTGGGCTAGGTAGAGATCAAGTTCACTGACAATTCTTTTCACCATCTCCACTCGCTGGACCACTTTTACCACATCCATAACGGTAACCACTTCTTCAAACTCTAAAACACTTAGATTAACCAGTGCCTTCTCTAAAACCGCACGGTATTTCTCCAAGGTCTGAATAGCTTGATTTGCCTTAGTTAAAATTACACTAATATCAGGGAGAGTATACTTTAACAGACCTTTATAAAGGGTAATAATTGAACGTCGCTGAGAAATGGCAATAACCATTGCCCCTGTCTGCCTGGCTACTCTTTCTGCAATCCGGTGCCTAATACCCGTTTCGTCAGAAGCTATCGCAGACTGGGGTACCAGTTGGGCGTTTGCTTTCCAGATATTCTCCGCTTTCTCATCTAAAATTATTGCCCCATCCATTTTTGCTAGTTCATACAACTTAGTAGCTGTCATGGGAGCATTAATTTCAAATCCTCCTTCGACAATACTCCTTACTTCGGGATGATCTCCAATAACTAACAATCCACCGGTTTTGGCACGTAAAATATTCTCAATTCCTTCCCGGATTAATGTCCCGGGAGCTACTGCTCTTAAGGCAGTTAGGAGAACATCTAGAGGAACTTTCTCAACTCGCAAATTGGATTACCTCCCAATCAAAATATCCAATGCCTGGGCTAAATTCTCTACCGGGATAGCGGAAATACCTGCGCTCATAAAGCTTTGACCGTTAGTTTTTGGTACTATCGCCCTTTTAAAGCCCAACTTTTTAGCCTCTTTGAGTCTTCTTTCCAAATTTGCCACTGCCCGCACCTCACCCCCAAGGCCAATTTCTCCAATGATCACTGTTTTGCCGTCAACCTCTATGTTGCGAAAACTCGAGGCCACAGCGGCAGCAACAGCCAAGTCTGTACCAGGATCGTCTACTTTAATTCCCCCGGCAATGTTAATATAAATATCCTGCCCGGAAACATGCATCCCGACAACTTTTTCCAGCACGGCAAGGATAATTAATACCCTGTTAAAATCCACTCCAGATGCCAATCTCCGGGGATTGCCGTAAGGCGTGGTTGAAGCCAACGCTTGTACTTCAAGAAGAATCGGTCGATTCCCCTGCATGGCACTGGCAACAACAGAACCTGATACTCCCTGAGGCCGTTGGCCAAGAAAGAGCTGAGAAGGGTTTGTAACAGGAACTAAGCCCCGATTCTGCATGTCAAAAACAGCAATTTCATTGGTTGAGCCAAATCTGTTCTTTACCGCACGCAGTATCCGAAACGAATGGTGCCGTTCCCCTTCAAAATATAGTACCGTATCAACAATATGTTCCAATACCCGTGGCCCGGCTAAAGTCCCTTCCTTTGTAACGTGGCCTACCAAAACCACGGCAATATTATTTTGTTTGGCAAACCTCATTAATTCTGCTGCACACTGTCTTACTTGGGAAACACTTCCCGGTGCAGAAGACATTTCGGACATAAACACTGTTTGGATGGAGTCGATCACTAAAAGAGCCGGTTTAATGGCTTCCGCATAACCAATTATTTGGTGCAGATTGTTTTCGGTGAGAAGTAAAACCTCTGGGGAAAGCGCATTTAAGCGTTCTGCCCGCAGCCGTACCTGGTGAGCAGATTCTTCACCCGACACATAAAGAGTTTTTCCGTACTTAGTCCCTACATTGAAGGCGACCTGCATCAGTAATGTCGACTTGCCAATCCCCGGCTCACCGCCGACTAAAACCAGGGAACCTGGTACGATACCACCTCCCAGCACCCCATCCAATTCCCCGCCGTCTATACTAAACCGATCATTTTCTTTACCCTGAACTTGTGTAATAGGCTGTGGCTTACGGAAAGTCCCTTCTCCGCCACTTCCGGGAATAATACTTTTCTTGCTAATTAACTCCTCATCCAGAGAATTCCATGCCCCGCAACCAGGGCATTGTCCAAACCATTTTACAGTATCATAACCACATTCTCTGCAAACATAAACAAATTTATTCTTTCCCACAAGTTGCCTCCTTGCTCACCTTTTTGATAAAAAACAGCAGGGCTGCAACTGCCCTGCTGTGTAATCATACGGTCGCCCAAAGATTATGCTTTCGACGCTGTTGGTTCCAATTCCTTTTTGCTTTTCACGATGATGCTACCATCTACTTCATCAGCTACAATTTCATCGCCCGGTTGAAATTCTTGCTTGAGCAATGCCTCCGCCAACGTATCTTCAATATAACGAAGGATGGCCCGTCTCAGTGGCCGTGCTCCGTAAGCCTCGTCAAAACCAACCTTTGCGAGAAAATCCTTTGCTTTTGAAGTCACTTCCAAAGACATACCTTGTTCCCGCACTCTCCTGTTGACCTCTTCAATCATTAAGGAAACAATTTTCTTAATGTGTTCCTGGTTAAGAGCATGGAAAACAATGATTTCGTCCAGCCTATTTAAAAATTCCGGCCGGAAAGTCCTTTTTAAATCATCCATTACGCGATCTTTCATTGCCTGATAATTATCTTCCTCGGAAGCAATAGTAAATCCCACGGTACTTTCCTTACGAATTGTCCGGGCACCGACATTTGATGTCATGATGATGACACAATTACGAAAATCCACAGTCCTTCCCTGGGCATCGGTTAATCTCCCGTCCTCCAGCACTTGCAGCAAAATATTAAATACATCCGGATGAGCTTTTTCAATTTCATCCAAAAGAACTACCGTATAGGGACGACGGCGTACGGCTTCAGTCAATTGCCCGCCTTCGTCGTATCCTACATAACCGGGAGGGGCACCAACCAAACGGGATACCGCAAATTTTTCCATATACTCAGACATGTCAATGCGCACCAAGGCATCTTCATCGCCAAAAAGTGTCTCTGCCACGGCTCGGGCAAGCTCTGTTTTCCCTACACCGGTAGGTCCCAGAAAAATGAAAGAACCAATTGGCCTTTTGGGATCCTTCAATCCGGACCTGGCTCGGCGAATAGCCCGTGATATTGCCCTAACCGCTTCATCCTGGCCAATGACCCGTTTATGAAGAACCTCTTCCATATTAAGCAGACGTTCGGTCTCTTCCTGCTGAATTTTATCTACAGGAATTTTAGTCCAGCTGGATAATACTTGGGCAATATCTTCTTCTGAAACCACCCATTTTTCCGCTTCCCTTTCCTTTTTCCACTGTCCCTTCCCCTCTTCCAGTTTTTGAAGCAGCGATTTTTCTTCATCTCTTAAACTGGCAGCCTTTTCAAACTCCTGTGCGTGAATAGCTGCTTCCTTCTCTTTTTTTACCTCTTCCAATTTAACTTCAATCTGCTTTAAATTAGGTGGAGCGGTCTGTGCAGCCAACCTTACTTTAGAAGATGCTTCATCAATTAAATCAATGGCTTTGTCGGGCAAAAAACGGTCGGAAATATATCGATCGGATAGCCGAACAGCTGCCTCCAAGGCTTTATCGGTAATTTTTACCCGGTGATGGGCTTCGTATTTATCCCGCAGTCCTTTTAAAATTCCCAGTGATTCTTCCTTGGTAGGCTCCCCGACAATAATAGGCTGAAATCTTCGTTCTAAGGCGGCATCTTTTTCAATGTGCTTGCGGTATTCATCAAGTGTTGTCGCCCCAATGCACTGTAATTCTCCCCGGGCTAAGGCAGGTTTTAAAATATTGGCGGCATCAATCGCCCCTTCTGCTGCGCCTGCCCCCACCAAGGTATGAAGTTCATCAATAAAAAGAACCACATTTTCCGCTTCACGGATTTCATCCATTACTTTCTTTAACCGTTCCTCAAACTCTCCCCGGTATTTAGACCCTGCAACCAGTGAAGACATGTCCAGCGTCACAACTCTTTTCCCGCTAAGAGTTTCCGGCACCTTGTTTTCCATAATCTTTTGGGCTAAGCCTTCGGCAATCGCTGTTTTTCCTACCCCGGGTTCGCCGATTAACACCGGATTGTTTTTCGTCCTTCTGCTTAAAACCTGAATCACCCGTTCTATTTCCTTTTCACGGCCAATAACCGGATCCAGCTTATTTTTGAATGCAAGCTCTGTCAAGTCACGCCCAAAATTGTCCAGGGTAGGGGTATTACTGTTTGGCTTAGCATCCTGATTGGCTTTCGGCTTTTGCATATTGCCTTGCGGGCCCCCCATTTGGAAAAAGTTTAATTTCCCCGGAATCCCAAAGGGAGTAAAAAAGGGATTATTGCCACCCAACAATTCTATGACCTTTGCTTTAACAATTTGATAATTAACACCGGCATTAATCAATATACGCGCTGCCGCACCCTCGCCCTCACGAATCAATCCTAAGAGAATGTGCTCGGTAGCAATATAATTGACCCCTTGTGCCCTAGCTTCTTCCCCAGCCAGTTCCAAGACTCTTTTTGCCCGGGGCGTAAAGCTGATTTCATTTGAACCCGTATCAGTATTGCCCGTGCCAATTAATTTTTCCACCTCAGCAAAAGCACTGTTAAGGTTAATTCCTAAACCCGCAAGAGCTTTAGCGGCAATTCCCTCGCCCTCCTTTAAAATACCTAATAAGAGGTGTTCAGTTCCCACCGCAGGATGTTTTAGCCGCTTACTTTCCATTTGAGCCAGGTATACTACCTTTTGTGCTCTCTCCGTAAATTTGTTAATCATTTTTTTCACCTCCAAGCTTTTCTGTTAATTTTGTTCTGATAATTTCCGCTCGTTTCAGGTCCCGTTGAAACGGGCTTAATTCCACCCCGGCAGTCTTCTGTAAAAATGCCGGTTGGATTAATACTATTAAGGTATTAAATATTCGGGCATCAATCCCCTTAATCAAGCCTTGGTCAATTCCCAATCTTAACTCAGACAATAGTCTCATAGCCTCCTGAGAAGTAATAATCCGTGCATGGGAAAGCACCCCAAAGGCCCTCCACACCCGGTCCTCCAGTTGCTCACCGCCCTCTTTCATCAGCGCTTTACGGGCATAACGCTCCTGCTCAATGACCTGCAGTGTTACCGAGGATAAATGGCTGATTATATCTTCTTCAGACAAACCCAGTGTAACTTGATTAGATATCTGAAATAAATTCCCCGATGCTTCAGTGCCCTCGCCATACATCCCCCGTACTGTCAAGCCGATCTGCGACATAGTGGCAAACACTTGATTAGCCTGTCTGGTCAGCACCAGTCCAGGCAAATGAAGCATCACTGAAGCTCTCAAACCCGTTCCCACATTGGTGGGACATGAAGTTAAATATCCTTTCTCCCGGTCAAAAGCAAAATCAAGGCTCTGCTCTATAAAATTATCTACCTGATTAGCCAAGTGCCACGCCTCATTTAACTGCATTGCCGGAAGAAGACACTGAATACGCAGGTGATCTTCCTCGTTGACCATGATGCTTATTGCCTCATCCATTCTGAGTGCCACACCTTTTGGCCCGTTGCTCTGGGCATGTTCCGGACTAATCAGATGTTTTTCCACCAATACCCACTTTTCCAGAGTAGACAGATCCATAAGGTTAATAACTTCAAAAGCCCCACCCTGATTGGCAATAACCTTTCCTTCTACTATATTTTTGGCTAAATCCAAAATTTCACGCTCTCTATTTTCTGGCAGTAAATGAGGAAAAGGAATTTCTTTAATATTTCGCGCCAATCTAACCCTGCTGCTGATCACAATATCCTGATTGGGGCCGCTTCCTTCCATCCACTTACTATCTGGTCTGATAACATTAATGCCGCTCATTTTCCCGCCTCCTAACCGGCCAGCTTCTTTTCCAATTCTTTAATCTTATCTCTTACTTCAGCGGCCTTTTCAAACTCCTCTCTCTTCACTAAACTCTGCAGCTCACTTTTCAAAGATTCCAGTTCTTTTTCCACCCTTAATTTACCCCCAGCCCTTTCCGGGACTTTGCCTTTATGAATTCCGGAACTGTGAATCCTTTTCAGAAGCGGATCCAGCCTATTTTGAAACGTCTGATAACAGTGACTGCACCCAAGTTTCCCTCCTTGAGTAAATTGGGTATACGTTAAACCACAGTTGTCGCACCGTTCTGCCCGGTAGCCCAATTCCACGCCCCCAAAAGACGGGTCATAATTTATCAGATTTGCTAAAAATTTATTTAACGAAAATCCCGGATCGTTGCCAAAAGCAAAGTGAGAGATTTCTTTAGAGCATTCCTCACAAAGATGCTGTTCGTACTTAGCATTATTGACAATTTTGGTAAAATGAACCGTTGCCGGACGTTGTTTGCATCGATCACAAAGCATCACAATTCCTCCTTTCGATTTCCATAATTAATCATCTCCTCAACAAAGGTACCAGAGACTGTACAATCTATAAATCTTCCCGCAAAAGAGATATTAATACTGATCTCAGAATTCGGGCTCGTAAAAGATCCTGTTCAGGTTGCCCTATTCCAAGGGCATTCTTATCAATAATCCCTCGAATCAAAACACCTTCCCTTTTGGTTAAAAAATTTTCCTCCTCCAGTCTATTAATTAAACCTTCCCCCGACTGTTGGGAAATCATTTTGCCAATTGTAGAATTCACCAATGTTAAAAGGTCGTCACCAGGTTTCACCCCGAGCTTAATAATTCTGAGGTAGCCACCCTCACCTCGCCTGCTTTCAACATGATAACCTTGTTCATTAGTAAATCTCGTTTCCAAAACATAGTTTATCTGAGACGGAACACACAAAAACATTGCAGCCAGATCATTTCGCTTAACTTCCAAAAAACCTTCCATGCTTCTATCCAGCATCTTTTTGATATACTTTTCAATTTCGTCCGCCAATGTGCCCAAAATACCACCTCTCTTTGACCTTTACTGATGTTTTGACCTTTTCTGACCTTTAATATATTATATACATTTTTTTGCCTGTCTATGCAAAGTCGTTAAAATATTATTTTACCGTAATAATTGCTGTTTAAACAATTTATCTTTATTTTTCTTTTAAATTTGCCGTGTATTTCTCATTTACTCCTATTTTCATAAAGAAAACTTGCTTGCGCCAATTCTCTGACGAAGGCGGAACCCTTAGTTGTACTTAGACTCCCTATTTAATTAATACTTTCTGCTAATATAAAAAAAGACACCTGTTTTAAAGGTGTCCGTTTGTTGAAAAAGTGCTATTCTCTACGAAAAGGTATTTAAGTTTTGAAAGCGGAACGTTGCAAGATTTGAAAATAGAGCACAGGTCTAAAAGAACAGGATTAGCCCATGTTTCTCAACAGTCCAACACCTGTCTCAAAGGTGTTTTAATTCCTTAAGAAATTATTGTGCTGTTCATTCCGCTCCTGCCAACCCGTTAAAACCCAACCCCAGGTAATGAAAAAAGCTAATATAATCCTTACAAAAAGAATCAGCCAAATATTAGCGCCGACCGCAATAAACAGCATAGTATCTTCAATTAATGAGTGACAGACTACTAAAAAAAGACTGATCACAAATAAATCTCTCTTTGTCAATGTTCCATCCCGACCACTTTGGATTATTACCCCAGCCCCATAAGTAATACCGAAAAAAAGTCCGGCCAGTAAAGGAAAAACTGCTTCTTTAGGCAGGCGCAAAGCTTTTAGCACAGGATGAAAAATTGGTGCTATTCTTTTGATTATATCCCAGTGTTTAAGAAATTCTATTACTACCATTAAAGGAATCACGATCAAAGCAACCATAATAGCACTGGAAATACTCCCCTTGAAAACTTCCAAAGCCCATTCAAAAGTCATAATCCTGCCCTCCTTACCACAGCAAATTTATCACCATTCCACAAATAATGGACAGGAGAAACCGAAAACAAGTTAATAAAAACGCATTTGTCCCGGTTCTATTCAGCACAGCACTTTCCATAAACAGGCTGTGGGAGATTAGAACCATGATCGCTAAAATATTTATCTGCTTTGCTGTCAAATCCAGGGCTTGAATACCTCCCAAGATAGAATAAATATTTAAGCAATTGCCTAAAACCAAAAGAAGCGATGCTTCTCCGGGAAGTCCCATTAAATTCATCAACGGAGTACAAATCTGAGCAATCACAGGTAAAATTCCGCTTACATCCAGAACTTTAATTAATATATAAACTGGAATAATAGCCTTAGCAAGCTCAAGAGAAATACTGAAGCCGTTGGACAATCCTCTTTTTAAAACTGCTGGATACATCTGATCCTCCTTTTGGGTTTTAAACTACCCCGTGAAATAAGGGTTCTTTGCCCTGGTACCTTAGAAGAATCAACGAATTTTCATTTTTAACATATAATATAAAAAAAATCAAAGAAAAACCTCTCATTTTGAGAGGTTTTAAAAATGGTGGCTCCCCGAGTTGGACTCGAACCAACAACAACTCGGTTAACAGCCGAGTGCTCTACCATTGAGCTATCGAGGAACAAATATTTTAAAATTAGATCCTGGCAACGACCTACCCTCCCAGGGACTC
>JBMNTN010000023.1:0-28593 GCA_050945755.1 Bacillota bacterium
GTCTTCTTTTAAATAATACAGGTGACTGCTCCACTTGTAGTCTGGGGTTTTGGTCAAGCCTGTCCGCAGCGGGTTTTCGTGAATGTATTTGATCACCGTGAGTAAATTTTCATCCTTGGCACAGAGAATGGCTTGATAGCGCTGCTGAAAGACATGCCCGACCCGGGAATATTTTCGATTAAAATATTGGGTATAAGTGAGCTGAATCCCTTGCATGATTTTTGAGAGAGGATCATGTTTTACTTCCACCAGCATATGCACGTGGTTGGGCATGAGAACAAAGGAGTAAAGGAGAAAGTTATATTTAGATTTATAATTCTCTATCAGGCTGAGATACTTTTCTTTATCTACCGGATCGTGAAAAATATTTTCTTTGTTGTTTCCCCGGGTAATTACATGGTAGACGGCACCGTAGTAATGAATGCGCGGTTGTCTCGCCATAACGGGCACATCCTTTATCACTTGTTAGTAAAATTTTACCAAATAAACATCGAGGGTGCAACCGGTCACCAGGAGGGTATTTTAGTTTTTGGCAGCGGAACCTCGGTAAAATTGTAAAAAGAAAGGGAAAATTCCCTGGAAAAAATTTTTTTTAAGCCTAAAGGCCGGGCTAAAGATGCCGAAAAATAGAATAGAGTTTGAAACAGCCAAGAAAGAAGGGTGATTCAATGAAGATAACCGGTGTCAATCCACCACAGGCAATTCAAGTTTATGCCCAACGGAAACCGGCGGAAGAGCTGAATAAAAGGCCGGACTGTCGGGCGCAGGATGCACTTGATATTTCCCCTCAGGCACGGGAATTACAAATTTTAAAAGCAAAAATTCGAGAGGTTCCTGAGGTGCGGGAAGAAAAGGTTTCGGCAATCCGGGAGCAGTTGAACCGGGGAGATTATCAAATTGATTTTGACACACTGGTCGAAAATTTATTGCAAGAAATCGGTGGAGCTAAAAATGAAAGATCATGAGATAAAACTTTTTTCCCTTCTTCAAGAGCTCTTAAGTTTGGCTGAGGAACAGCGTAGCGCGATTAAAACAAGGAATCTGGAAAAGTTTGAAGAAATAACCGCCGACTTGTCCGGAAAGTGTGATCAGCTTCTCAACCTAGAAAAAGCTTACGCTCAGAGCCCTCGAGCGCAAGAGCAAAAGAGGGAACTGTGGGCGCTGGCGGAAAAGCTCCGGGAGACGAATCAATCTAATCTCATTTTGATTCAGTCCTCTGCTGATTTCCTGCGCTCGGTTTTAAATAATCTAATGTCCGGGTCTTTAAGATATGAAGGAACGGGCAGCATTGTCCGGCAAGGCAAACAATCTGCTCTGCTTGACAAAACTCTTTGAATCTAACTTGGCTGGATCTTTCCCTGCCAATCGCCGGGGGGGTTAAAGGTGAAAAAGTCTTTGTTTTTTCTAACGATGCTGGTCATTGTTTTTTTTTATGCAGATTATTTCCGAGGAATTTACCAACCAAAGCCGACCCTTAGTTTAGCCCAGCAAGCTGGGGTTGATACCAGGGAATTTGTTTTCCCGGAATACTGCTTTGATCTGATTATTGAGGATCGGGAAACCGTATCTGCCCGGTTAAATATTAAATATTTTAATAATCTAAGCTATCCTCTGGATGAAATTAAAATGATTCTCCCTGCCAACCTATTGTCCGGGGAAAAATATATTGAGCTGCACCAACTGAATGTTAAAGGCAGGTCTTTTACCTACCAAAAAAATGATCAATCCTTCATTGTTACCTTAGCCCAGAGTCTCATGCCGGGGGAGGGGTTGGAAATTGAAACCCGTTTTCATACCAGCTTGCCCTGCTGCCCGGATAAGTTTGGTTATTATCAAGATGCGCTCAGACTTTCCAACTGGTATCCCGTGATTGCTCCCTTTGACAGGGAAGAAAAAAAGTGGGTCTGTTTTAAAGAGCTGCCCTTTGGCGATCCCTATTATTATGAGGCTGCTTTGTTTAAAGGCAGGGTGCAGGCTCCCTCCGGCTGGCAGGTGATTTCCCCCTTTGTGTCCGGCAGCGACCAGACCCAAGACAATTTTCTCATAGATTCCCACTTTCCGGCCCGTGACTGTACGTTTGTCATTGGGACCGGTTTCCACCAGGTTCGGCAAGAAGTTGACTCGATCCAGGTGGAATATTATTTTCAAAAACACAATCGGGACTTTGCCCCGCACGGGGCTGATGTGTTGAAGTTTTATCAATCCCTCCTGGGCAATTATCCCTATAGCCGTCTCGTCTTAGTTGATCTGCCCCTGAGTAATTATTTGGGCATGGAATTTTCCGGCATGGTTTTTTTGAGCACTTCCTATCCTCAGGTCGGTATCCAAACTCTTGCCCACGAAATTGCCCACCAGTACTGGTACGGGCTGGTGGGTTCAAATCAGATTAAGGAACCATGGGTGGACGAAGGACTGGCCAGCTACTCGGCCCTTCTCTATTTGGAGGAGAAATACGGCGGAGAAAGTTACTGCCAAGCCATCAAAGAAATTAATCGGGAAGGAAATTTTTTAAGCTTTTTTCCCATCTCAGCTTATCCCAACAGGGAGGTCTACAAGGAAGCGGTTTACAAGGGGCCCGCCCTTTTTTGGGACAGGCTGCGCCATTTGGCCGGGAGAGAAAGCCTGTGCCAAGTGTTTCAGAGGGTGCAAATAGATTACAAGTTTCAGATTATCAACGGGGAAGAATTGTTTCATGTTTTGAAAAAAGCATATGGCCTTAACAATCATCAATTAAGACGCTTGTTGTTCGGGGAATGATTAAAGAAACAAAAAGTTATACCGATAATAAAAAACAGAATGATTATTAAGTGTAGAAAAGGCCGGGTGAGGTAGATGTCTGAATTTAATGGAATATATATTGCGCTGAGTGGGATGAATGCACATAAGGCTGCCTTGGAAATAACCGGGCACAATATCTCCAACGTCGGGAGCAAGGAATATACCCGGCAGCAAGCGGTATTTTCTTCTCGAGATGCTCATGAGTCTACTCTTTCTAAAGCGCTCATCGGCGGTGGCGTAATACTTACCGGTCCGAGGCGTATGGCTGATTGTTTTCTTGAGCAAAGGCTTGCCTGGGAGCAGGCCCAAGCCGCGGATTGGAGCAGCCGGGCAGGTTTGCTAAAAGAGGTGGAGGGCAGCATTAACGCCTTAAATCTGCCGGAGAAGTACAATGCCTTTTGGGAGGCTTGGCACAACTTGGCTTTAGACCCCAATCTGGCCCAAAACCGCTTCGAGGTGCTCGAGCAGGCCAAGGTCTTAGTCGATACATTAAAATCTGCTCGCTCCCAGCTTTTAGATATCCAGGATCAGATCGAAAAAACTCTGGACAGCCAGGTTGAGGAAGTAAATATTTTAGCCGGACAGCTGGCGGATTTAAATAAAGAAATAAAGATCGGCATCCAAAAAGGTTTTCAGCCAAATGATCTTTTGGACCGGCGGACAGCAATGCTCAAAGAGCTTGTCGGCATCACCAATGCCCATGTTGAATATTTGGCCGATAATACGGTAGCTGTAACTTTATCGGTTTCCCAAGTGGCGGGAGCTGAACCGGAGGAATTTTTTCTGGTTAACGGAATTAGTGCCCAAGAAATTCCTTCCGGGGGAGAATTACATGCTACTGGGGGAAGTATCTTTGGATTAGGGGAAATACGCCAAGACGAACTCCAATCTTATTTAGATTCTCTTGATCATATCGCCCAATCTTTGGTGGCTGAAGTCAATACCCTTCATCTTACCGGCATCGGTGCAGATGGTTCTACCGGTAATAATTTCTTTAAAGAACCTGTTACCGGTGTGGCAGATTTGGCGTTAAGGGATGAAGTGGAAAATGATCCGGCCCAAATTGCCGCCGATGGCATCAACCCGGAGGATACTGGGAGGATCGCCTTAGAAATATCCAACCTGAGCCCGGTTTTTTCTCAAAAGTTAAGCGGTCTGATCGGCCAGGTCGGGATTGATGCCAAAAATACCATCACCCAGGACAGCTGCCATCAGGAGATGCTCTTAAACATGGAAAACATGCGGGCGGAGCTTTCCGGGGTTTCTCTTGATGAAGAACTTGCTCAGATGGTTCGCTTCCAGCGGGCTTACCAGGCTTCCGCTCAGGTTTTATCAGTCATGGATGAAGTTTTGCAGACACTGATCAATATTGCAGGCTAATAGGAGGGAAATTTCATGCGCGTAACCAATGCCATGCAGATGGAAAACTGGCTGCACACATTAGGACGGACGTCCTCCCGTTTAGAAAGAGCCCAGGTAACACTTGCTTCCGGCCAATCTCTTCAGAGGCCTTCCGATGACCCCACGGGGATAAGCAGATCCATAATTTTGCAGGATCAGATCGGCTCTTTAAAGCGCTCTTTCCAAAGTATTGATGACGGTTTAGCTTGGCTCAAGACCGCTGATACAGTATTAGGAAATGTTACCAATACCCTTAATCAAGCTTATGAAACTGCTCTGCTCGGCGCCAATGGCACTATTACAGATGAGCAGCGTCTGGACCTTGTGGGACAGGTAGACCAGATGATTGAGCAAGTAGTGGAGATGGCCAATGCCCAATATGCGGGGAATTATATTTTTTCCGGGGAAAAGGTAAAGGTGAAACCATTTGATTTGGACAGTGCGAAAACCGGCATCAATCCATATGCCGGAGGAGAGGGCAGCATCTTTCGCCAAGTTGCCGACGAGAATCTGATCAGCATTAACTACTCGGGCCAAGAAGTCTTTGTTGACACCAAAGTTTTTGATGCTCTCCTCCATCTCAAGGAAACATTGGCAGGCGACGACCAGGAGGGAATTCAGCAGGCCGCTCATGAAGTGCAAGAGGCTTTTAAGCAAATTGTCGAAATCAGAGGCGTTGTGGGCAGCAGGATCAGTCGGCTGGAGGAAACCAAAGATCTTTATCATGAGCAGAAAGCCCATTTGGAAAACCGGCTGGGGGAAATTACTGAAGGCAGTCTGCCGGAAATGATTGCCGCCTTGAAGCGGGAAGAAACAGCTTATCAGGCGGCATTGCTGGTGGGAGCGCGCATCAATAGCATCAGTCTTTTGGATTATTTGCGTTAGGTGGTAAAGTTTTCCCGGCAATGTTCCGATATAGAATAATGTGAGAATTAAACCCAAACTTAAGCGGCCGATTAAGAGCGGGTTTGATCTAGATAAGCAAATTTTCAGGGAGGAATCTATCATGAGAATTTATAATAACATTACTGCCATGACGGCATACCGCTCTTTAATGAGGACCGACAGTGCCATTAGTAAAAGTATGGAGCGGCTCTCTTCCGGATTAAAAATCAATTCTGCTGCCGATGATGCTACCGGCCTTGTTATTTCCGAAAAAATGCGCAATCAGATTACCGGTTTTAATCAGGCCATTCAAAATGCCCAGCAAGGGATGTCCATGCTGAAGACGGCAGAAGGCGCCATGGGCCAGCAGCATGAACTGCTCGGGCGTATCCGGGAATTGGTACTCTCATCTAATAACGACTTTATGACTGATGATAACCTGCAGACCATTCAAAACGAAATTGATACACTGGTGGAACAGATCGACGATATTGCTAATAACACTACTTACAACGGGAAAAATCTCATGGACGGGACGTTGGGCAGTAAGTTGGTTATTGATGAAGATGCGGGAACTTCTACTGTTTTTGGAGTAGGCGGTGTTTCCGCGACCATCACCGGTACCACCGAGGCTGCTGAATATACTATTAGTCAATCTGCTTCGGCTGACGGCAAAATCACCATGACTTATAACGGAAAAAGCCAAACGATTGATACCGGGGTTGGTGCGGGTGCAGCATATAAAGGGACTTTGAAATTTGATGTTTTTGGAATTTCCTTGGATCTAAATGTAGCCGATATTGACACCGTAGCAGGCAAGCTGGTAATCGGTGAGGAAACAGGCTCCATGAAGTTCCAGGTGGGAGCGGATGACGGACAGAATATGTCGGTAAGCATTAATGATATGCTCTCTACCAACCTGGGGATTTCTTCCGGCAATGCCCTTAAGGATGTAAAGGTGTTTGGAGAGGGCGCGCTTAATTTCACAGAAAACTTGGCGGCCATTGACCAGGCGGTTACCGATGTAGGTAAAGCCAGAGCTGATATGGGTTCATATATCACCCGTTTTCAAGCCAGTATGAATAATTTACAAGTGGCAAAGGAAAACCTCCAGGCTTCCGAATCTTTGATTCGTGACTTGGATATGGCGGATGAAATGGTTCAGCTTACGAGGAACCAAGTGCTGTCCCAAGCTAGTACGGCCATGCTTGCTCAGGCGAACCAGCGTCCTCAGGCTATTCTCCAGCTGCTTGGTTAATGATTCAAGGGGCGGCGGGCGGTGCCCCCCAACCGCCGCTTCCCTTGCTTTCTCGGACTATCAAAAAATATGGATTTAGGCTTCCGCCTGCGTTAAAGACTTGGCGTAAGCCCAGTTTTCCTTATCAGCTTTTGGGGGATTACCGATAGGTAGGTGAGAGAAGATGAAAATCGCTGCCGGAGGATTACAGGTACAGGCGGTCCAGGAAATTGCCCTGAAAAAGCAGGCCCAAAGTTCCGCTGATATAAAAAAGAGACAGGATGCTCCCGGAGAGAGGATTGCATCTCTTGGTACCGGCACAAAAGCTTTGCCTGAAGATCTGATTAAAGCCATCGAAAAGCTGAATGAATATACCATCCTCAGTAACTCCCATCTCCAATTTCAAATTCATCAGAAAACAAAAAAATTAATAGTTAAAGTGATTGGGGGAGATGGCGAGATCATTCGAGAAATCCCGCCGGAAAAGGCATTGGAGATGCTCGCCCGTCTTGAGGAATCCTGCGGGGCAATTATTGACTGTTATATTTAAGGAAATTTTAAAGAGAGACAAAGAAGAAGGGGGGAATTAATGTGCAAGTATTAGGTTTAGCCTCAGGGTTGGATGTTCAGGGCTTAATTGATCAGCTGATGATCATCGAGAAGCAGCCGATGACAACGTTAACCATAAAAAATTCTGCCTGCCGCAGCCAGTTGTCTGTCTGGTCGGATATTAAAACCCGACTCTTGACTCTCCAGGAAAGAATCGATGATTTACAAGTGAGAGAAAATTTTTCCGGTAAGCGCTCTGCTTCCGACCATCCTGACATTGTCTCTGTTTCTTCCGGAAGCAGCGCACCGGAAGGGAAATACCGGATTCATGTTACTTCCCTGGCCACTTCCACGAAAGTTGCCGGCTCCGGCCGGATGGGGCAGGGGATCAACCCCGATGCCCCGTTAAATGAAGCAGGATTGGCGATCCCCATAAGTGGGGGAAGCTTCAGCATTAACGGAAAGTTTATTTCTGTCCATCCGGAAACAGAAAGTCTCAATGATATTTTGGCAAAAATAAACGACCCGGTCGACGGGGTTCCCGGGGTTAGTGCAGCCTACAATCCGGAAACCGATAAGGTTGAGCTTTCCAGCCCAGCTAATATTCAGTTAGGCAGCGGCGCCGATACCGGTAATTTCCTCCGCGCTCTTTGGCTTGATGGACAGACCGGTAGGGAAATTACCGGGACAGTGCCTTTAGGCGTCGTGCAGGAGGGTGTTCCTCTGGATTCCGCCCGGTTTAAAAACCCGCTGGAAGCAACCGGCGCAGGACTATTTAAAATTAACGGTGTGGAAATTAACTTTGACACTGCCAAAGATACCCTCCATGACATCATGGAAAGAATCAATAATTCTGATGCCGGTGTGCGGGCTGCTTATGATTACCTGGAAGATACCATTACTTTTACCGCTCAATATACTGGGAGCAAAATCATTCAAATGGAGGATGTCCGCGGCAATTTTCTTTCCGCTTCCGGCCTTTTAGGCGGAGAGCAAAACTTAGGTGCCAATGCTGTTTACAGTATCGATGAAATAAACGGCGGAAATCCCCTCACCGCTTCTTCCAATGAGATCAGCGGCATCATTCCCGGAGTCTCCTTCACCCTGAAAGCTCAAGGAGATGCAGAATTAACGGTGGAAAAGGATTTAGATCTTACCGTCACCAAGCTGAAATCTTTTGTCAGTCAGTACAACAACGTGATGGGGCTAATTAAGTCCAAGCTGGGCAAAGATGGGATTCTCCAGGGGGACAGTACCCTCCAGCGGCTTGGGTACAATCTTCGGGCAAAAACAACAGGGCAGGTTTTCGATGCTGCAGATGACATTGATTTAATTGCCGAAATCGGCATCAGTATCGACAAAGAAGGGGTGATGACTCTGGACGAAGAGAAATTAAAAAATGTGCTTGAGTCAAAACCGACTGTTGTTTTCCATCTTTTTAACGCGGCCGACGGCATTGCCGCCCGGTTAGAGGAGGAAATAAAAACCTGGACTTTAAATGGCTCCGGGATAATTCCCACCAGGGAGGGTTCTATCAACCGGCAGATAGAATTAAACGATAAAACTATCGAAACCATGGAGGAACGTTTGGAACAGCGGCGTCAGCAGTTAGTAAAACAGTTTACCATCATGGAAAAGACCATGGCTTCGCTCACAAGCCAAAGTAATTGGCTGGCCGGACAGCTTGCTTCATTGCCCGGATTTAAAAAACAAGGGGAATAATCGTCAGGAGGTTAACATGATATCTTCCAATCCTTATCAAGTGTACCGGCAAACCCAAATAAAAACGGTTTCCCAGGGAAAGCTGATCTTAATGCTTTATGAAGGAGCCCTTGGCTTTTTAAACCAAGCCCTGAAAGCGATAAGCGAGAAAAACTTTGAGCAAATAAATTATTATTTGATTCGAACGCAAAATATTATAGATGAACTGGCTAACACTTTAAATATGGCTGTCGGCGGAGAAACAGCCCGCCATCTCTATACCTTTTACCAATCAATTAATAAGCTGTTGATCGAGGCTAATATGCAAAGTGATTGTCGGCCGGTGGAGGAAGCAATCAAAATGTTGAAGGAAATGCATCAGGCTTGGCAGATTATTATTTGCGGTTCCTCTCCTACTGTTGAGGAAGAAACCAGTGCCTAAGATGAAAGAAAACACCTGCAGCAAATTAACAAGCTCTTACCGCCGACTTTATCATCTGCTCATTTGTCAGGGAGAAGCTTTCCAAAAACGTGATTTTGCTTTTGGCTGGGAATGTGCAAAAGAAATTGCAGAATTGCAAGTATTGATCGAAGCAGAGCAAAGAAATATGGAAGAGAACCCGCATATTCTTTTAGAGTTAATCAAAGATTGTATCAAGGAAAACAAAACAAACACCCATATTTTGCAAAAGGAAATAGAGGATGTTCAAAGGGTAGTAAAACAGTTGGCCTCTCAAAATAAGTTGATCAAATCATATCTCCACTCCCCCAAAATTGCCCCCCAAATCATTGACCGCAGTTCCTAATAAGTTGATAAGTGGTGTCAGATACCATTTATCAACTTATTAACTGGGAAAAACATAAAATCTTGCATTATTACCAATAAATGTGTTGATATTTGGATTTTCTTGCTATATAATTGAGAAAAATGAAAACAATAACCTGTTAACAAAGGTAAACCTATGGAAACATAGGGACACAAAGCAATGGGTCTAAGGTACCGGCCAGTACTATGATCGCCATGCCGCTGATGGGTTGTAATGATGATATTCGGGGTAGCAAGGTCTCTTTTTTGGCTTTGCCATTCCCCTTATTTCTGTTTGCAAACTATCCGGGATGATAGTTTGTTTTTTTTGTGCAAAAATTTTTTCCTACGCCGGATACCTATCCCACAATATATTCGATGGGGGTGTGAAATTTATGACCGTTAATGACCCGGTACTGAATTTAATTTTTAAAGGGCTGGATGCCGCATCTCTCCGACAGCGCACGATTGCTCATAACTTAGCTAACATTAATACGCCCGGTTTTAAAAGATCCCTTGTCAGCTTTGAAGAAAAATTGGACCAATCCATCCTCCGTCAGACCGACCGGCACCATTATTCCTATCTCGGTGCCCGGGATATTGAGCCCCAAGTAATTAAGACGGGCGCAGGCACCCAACGGCAGGATGAAAACAACGTCAATTTAGATATCGAACTGTCCGCCATGATCATCAACACCATTCGCTACAATGCTTTGATTCAGCAAGCAAGTGATCGCTTGGAAAACCTGCGTTATGTGATAAATGATGGGAGGCGCTAACGTGAAAATCTTTCAAGGAATGGCTACCAGTGTTTCTGCATTAACAGCGGAGAAACTGCGCCTTGATGTTATTGCCCACAATCTGGCTAACATTAATACCACCAGGGGGAATAATGGCGAACCCTTTCGGCGGAAAATGGTTCTTTTCCGAGAGGTAGCCGATCAGGCGTTAAGCCGGGAAAAAGCAAACAGGCAAATTGGCCGGGGTGTCCGGATCGCAGCTATTGTCGAGGATCAGGCGACTCCTTTACGCCCCGAGTATAACCCGTCTCATCCTGATGCAGACGGGGCGGGAATTGTCCGCTACCCCAATGTGGAACTCTCTACAGAACTAATTGATTTGATGAATGCCCAAAGGTCCTACCAAATTAATCTGGGGGTGTTCAACACTTCCCGGCAGATGGCAGATAAAGCCTTGGAATTGGGCAGAGGTTAAGGGGGGAATAAGAATGAAACTTCTCGGGGTTGGTTCCGAGCCTTTTCCCGGTCTCTTAGGTGCCGGCTCTACGGAAAAGCCATCTTCCGCCAACAATTTTCATGCTTTGCTGACAAATATGTTGGATCAAGTCAAAGAAACTCAGCGGGCAGCGGATGATCTTACCGTGAAATTTATTGCCGGCTCAGTGGAGGATATCCACCAGGTTGCTTTTGCCATGGAGCAAGCCCAGCTTACCCTCCAGCTTGCTGTCCAGGTACGCAATAAAATTGTCGAAGGCTATCAGGAAATCATGCGCATGCAGGTTTAACCGTTTAACGTTTTTTGAAACCATAGTAATTGTTTAATTCTCTAACTATAGGAAGTGGGAAAATGCAAATCCAGGATGCAGGTAAATTTTTAATCTCCAAATGGCAAAATCTCGGAACCCGGCAGCGGACAATCACCTTGCTGGTGGGAATCCCTTTGCTTGTTTCCCTTGCTTTTCTCGCTTTTTTTGGAGGGGATACCCCGATGGTTCCCCTGTTTAATCACCTGGAACCCCAGGATGCTGCTAAAGTTGTGGAACAGCTCAAAACAAACAATGTCAAGTACCGGCTTGTTGACCAAGGGTCAACCATTCTTGTCCCGGAAAATGAAGTTTATGATCTGCGCTTGCAGATGATTACCGATGGGGCTGTATCCAGCGGCGGATTTGAACTTTTTGACCAAACCGCTCTTGGCGCCACCGATTTTGAACGACGGGTAAATTATCAGCGCGCCTTGCAGGAGGAATTGCGTCGTACCATTATTCAAATGGACGGGGTGGAGCAAGCCCGAGTCCATATCGTCCTCCCGGAGGAAAGCGTGTTTATCCAAGAGGAAAAACCCTCTTCCGCCTCAATTGCCGTTAAATTAAAACCACTGAAAAAATTAACCGATGAGCAGATCCAAAGTATTGTCCTGCTCGTTCAAAACAGTGTGGATGGTCTCCAGGGGGAAAACATTTCCCTCATCGATATGGAAGGAAACATTCTCATGGGGGGTGATTCCTCGGGTACAGGGGTTTTTTTCACAGAGCAAACCCTCCGGCAGCAGAAGGTGAAAGAAGCCTTTGAACAACAAATGCAGGCGCGGGTTCAGTCTTTATTGGATGCCATTTTTGCCCCCGGCAAAGCCAGGGTGGTCGTCACTGCTGATTTGGATTTTTCTCGGCATGAAAGACGCTCCATCACTTACGGGGACCAAGCGGTACGCAGCGAAGCCGGGTCGGCAAACGGGATAGCCAACTTGCCAGGAGCCGGGGGAATTGCCGGGGTGGAAAGCAACGTCAACGATTATGAGGCCATTGCGGACGAAGAAGAGACAATGTTGCTGGGTACCGACAGTGAAGATTATACCCGGAATTATGAAGTAGATACCATGGAAGAAATAATTGTTTTTTCTCCCGGGGAAGTAGAAAAAATCTCTGCCGCAGTGGTGGTCGACGGTTTTCTTTCCCAGGAAAAATCAGCGGAAATCTCCCGGGTGGTAGGCGCCGCCCTTGGTTTAAATCCCAATAGAGGCGATCAGCTCACCGTATCCGGGATCAATTTTGATACTACCCTTCAGGACGAGATGGAAAAATCTTGGGCAGAAGATCAACAAAAAGAAGAAATGGCAGAGCGCAAAGCTCAGAGAATGTTTTGGGTCAAGTGTGCTGCTGCCTTATTAGGAGCATTGCTCGCGGCTTTCTTCATTGTTCGGGCCTTAAAGTTAAAAAACATCGGTCCTTTGCCCGCCGCTGCTGCTCTGGAAAAGCCCGGGCCAGCAAATGAAACAGCCCAAGATCTGGATGCAATCAAATTAAGTATTAAGGAACAACAAAGGAACAAGGTAAAAAAATATTTTCAAGAGAAGCCGGAGGACGCGGCGAATATTTTAAAAACCTGGTTGCGCTATGAGGAGTAGGTGGTTGAAGTGGTGGTTAATTATAAAATCACCGGAATCCAAAAGATTGCGGTCTTAATATTGGCCATGGGGTCGGATGTTTCCGCCAAGATATTGAAGCAGTATTTTACGGAAGAAGAGATCGAAAAAATTTATCTCCAGGTCGCTCAGATTGAAGCGGTTCCGGAAAACGTCAGGGAGGAAGTCCTCAAAGAGTTTTGGGAATTGGCAGAAGCCCAGCAATATTTATTAAGCGGCGGGGTAAAAATTGCCAGAGAATTATTGGAAAAAACCGTTGGTTCGCAACGGGCCAAGGAAATTATTAACCGCCTGGTGGCAGTGCGTAAGAAATTTCCTTTTTCCTCCTTGCGCAAGGTGGAGCCCAAACAATTGGCCGGACTGATCTCTGAGGAACACCCCCAGACCATTGCTTTAATCTTAGGTTATTTAGACCCACCCCAGGCATCGGCTGTGATGGCCAGCCTGTCGGATGAACAGAAAGTTGATATTGCCAAAAGAATTGCCTTATTGGAGCAGGCGGCCCCGGAAGTTGTTGATGAAGTGGATCGGATTTTGGAAAAAAAGATTGTCACTATGTATCAATCAGATTACAAAAAGCCGGGAGGGATTTCCGGCCTGGCCGATATTCTCAACAGAGTTGACCGGAGCACAGAAAAATACATTCTCCAACAATTGGAAACGGAAGATGAAATGTTGGTGGAGGAGATTCGCCGCTGCATGTTCACTTTTGAAGATATTGTTCTCCTGGATGATTTAGCGATTCAAAGAGTATTAAAGGAAATTGACTCCAAAGAGATTGCTCTCGCTTTGAAAACTGCCAATGAAACTGTCTCAAAGCGCCTTCTCCAAAATCTTTCCCAACGGGTTCAGGAAATGATCAAAATGGAAATTGAGTTGATGGGCCCGGTGCGGATTAAAGAAGTGGAAGAAGCTCAACAAAAGATCGTTAAGACCATCAAAACCTTGGAGGAGGCCGGAGAAATTGAGGTGTCCAGAAGTGGAAACGAGGAAGATGTCTTTGTCTAAGGTCATCAAGAGATGGAATGTTCGGGAGGAAAAAGCTAATTTTGTTTTACATATCCCGCCCGCGCGCCCCTCTTGCCCAGAAGTTCCCGAGGAGACGATGCAAAGAGCCCAAGGTCTTATCACTGAAGCCCAAGCGCAAGCCCGGGAAATTCTTCATAGGGCTTATGAGGAAGGAAGGCAAAAAGGTTATCGGGAAGGGTTTGCTCGGGGATTAACAGAGGGAAAAGAAAAGGGCTTGAATCAATTGGCCGATGCCTACCGGCAAGCTTTGCAGGTACTGGATCAGGCGGAAAATTTTCGGGTGAACACTACCAAAGAGCTGGAACCGGAGATTGTGAAGCTTGCTGTTGCCATGGCGGAAAAAATTATTTTTGCCAAGCTAGCCAAAGATGGGGAGGCAATCGTTTCCATCGTGCGCCAAGGTATCAAGCAGCTTGCCGCTCCCAAGCAGATCAATATTTTTGTTCACCCCAGTGACGGGGAAAAGCTTCTTGCTCAGCAGAGAATTCTTCAGGCCGAAGTTCCGGACAGTGTGCCGCTGAAAATCATCGTGAAAAATGACTTGGCTCCCGGCAGCTGTCTGATTGAAACGGATAAAGGTACCGTTGATGCCTCCGTCCAGACCCAAATCAAAGAATTAAAAAAAACATTGGAGATTGCTTGAACCATGTCGGAAAACAAATTTTATCATGCCGGTACCAACTATTTTGCTCCATATTATGCGGCCATTAAACAGGCGTGTCTCATTCAACAGACCGGGATTGTCACAAAAGTTGTCGGTTTAACCATTGAGGCAGAAGGAATTAAAGCCGCTGTAGGAGAGATCTGCCGGATTTTTTCCGAGGAATCTTCCCGCTTTAGTTTGGCGGAAGTAATGGGATTCCGCGCCGAGACAACAATCCTCATGCCATTGGGCAGTCTGGAAGGGGTAAAACCCGGCAGCCGGATCCATGCCACAGGCAAGCCCCTCCAAATCAAAGCAGGTCAAGCCCTCCTCGGGCGGGTGGTTGACGGTTTGGGGCAGCCAATTGACGGTCATCGGTTTTCCGGAGTTGAAATCAATGTGAATAATAACCCGCCCCATCCCTTGGAGCGGAAACCGATTGCTACTGTGTTGGAAACCGGGGTAAAAGCCATTGACTGTTTTCTTACCTGCGGCGAGGGCCAAAGAATCGGCATTTTTGCCGGGAGCGGAGTGGGAAAGAGCACTCTCCTTGGCATGATTGCTCGTTCCCAGGGTGTGGATGTCAACGTGATTGCTTTGGTAGGTGAAAGGGGTCGGGAAGTAAAAGATTTTATCCAACAGGACCTAGGCCCGGTTGGCTTAAAGAAGTCTGTCCTGGTTGTCGCTACTTCCGACCAACCGGCCCTCGTGCGTGTCAAAGCAGCTTTTGTGGCCACCGCCATTGCTGAATACTTTCGAGATTTGGGTAAATCGGTAATGCTCATGATGGATTCCGTTACCCGGTTTGCTTTAGCCCAAAGGGAAATCGGCTTGGCAGTTGGTGAGCCGCCTACCACCCGGGGGTACACTCCTTCCGTGTTCGCCCTTTTACCCCGGTTGTTGGAGCGGGCCGGTGCCGGCAAGAAAGGCTCGATCACTGCTTTATATACTGTACTGGTGGAGGGGGATGACATGAATGAACCAATTGCCGATGCGGTACGGGGAATTTTAGACGGCCATATTGTGCTCACCAGAGAGCTTGCCCAGGCCAACCATTTTCCGGCCATTGATATTCTCCAAAGCGTCAGCAGGCTGATTAATCGCATCACCTCCCCGGAGGAAAAGGAATATGCTGCCCGGGTGAGAAACGTGCTCACCAACTACCAGCAGGTGGCAGACTTAATTAATATCGGTGCTTATGTTCCAGGTTCAAATAAAGAGGCAGACGAGGCCATCCGCTATTATCCAATGATTAGAAATTTCCTCATCCAGGATTTTCAGGAAACCTACACCAGGGCAGAAGCACTGGCAGAATTAAAGCAGATTTTTCAGGAGGGTAAATCATGAAACGGTTTTCTTTTCGCTTCCAGCCGGTTTTAAATGTCCGTGCCGCTCGCCGGGATGCCCGGGAAAGGGAGTTAGCCCAGTTGCTGGGGGAAGTGGATGAGGCCCGGAATAAATTGAAAATCTACCATTCCCAGTTAAATCAATTGGTCTTAGGAACGGTTGGAGAAAATCCGGGGGCCTTGATTAATCAAGAGTATTATCGCGAAACAGTGAGCCAAAATATCCGGGAGCAAAATCGGGTTCTGCGGGAAAAGGAACAACTGGTCGGCGTGAGTCGAAAAGAGCTTTTAAAGGCGGAACAGGAATTGCGCTCTATGGAAATTATCAAAGAAAAGGAAATATCACTCTACCGTCAGTTGGCGGCACAAGAGGAACAGAAATTTCTCGATGAAACCGGGACCGGCTTGTTTCTCCGCTCCCGGGAAAACGGCTAAACGAAACCTTGGGAAAATTTACCGAGGAGGGAGGTGAGATTAAGTGTTCTTTTCGGAAACTACTCTGCAGATTCCCTGCTTATTATTAAATGAAGGAAAAGCACAGGCCCCGGACCAAAGCAATTGCAAAACAGACAGGGAAAAAGATTTTCTCATATTATTAGAGGGCTTGATGATGGTGCCGGGCTTGATGATGGTGCCTGGCACCAACTTATCAAGTTATTATGAGGGGCCTCCGGAGATTTCTTCTGTCCCCGGGGAGAAGCTGATGGTGCCTGGCACCAACTTATCAAGTTATTTTGATCAGCTGCCAGATAAGGGGCCTTTGGAGATTTCTTCTGTCCCCGGCAGGGTTCCATCAACAGATAGATTAACCGCTGGATTAACGGATACCGGCAACAGGGCAAGTCTTGATCAGCTTCCTGCCCAAACCCAAAACTTAGGTGAGGAAAAGCTGATGGTGCCTAGCACCAACTTATCAAGTTATTTTGATCAGCTGCCTGTGCAAACCCAAAACTTAGGTGAGGAGAAGAATATCTCTAATAGGATAAGCCTTGATCAGCTGCCGGCAAAAATCCAACAATTCATGGTGCCTGACACCAACTTATCAACTGATAGTGTTCGAGGAGGGCAAAGGGTGCTTGGCGCTGCTGGGGCACCAGACCAGCCGCAGACTCTGGAACTACAATTAGAGCCGGAAAGTTTAGGGACGGAGAAGCTGATGGTGCCTGGCACCAACTTATCAAGTTATTTTGATCAATTGCCAGTGCAAACCCAAAACTTAGGTGAGGAAAAGAATATCTCTAATAGGATAAGCCTTGATCAGTTGCCGGCAAAAATCCAACAACTCATGGTACCTGACACCAACTTATCAACTGATAGTGTTCGGGGAGGGCAGAGGGTGCTTGGCGCTGCTGGGGCACCAGATCAGCCGCAGACTCTGGAACTACAATTAGAGCCGGAAAGTTTAGGGACAGTCCGGGTGACTGTCAACTGGGCCAAAGGCCAAATTTCCGCTCAATTTTTGGCCCAATCCGCAAGTGCGGCCGCCGTCTTAACTGCCGGCATGCAGTCTCTCAAGGAAAACTTAAACCGCCTGCAGATTAATATTACCGGGCTCAGTGTCGCGGTAGTCGGCGCCCAGGGCAAAGAGGCCGGTCCACCAGGAACATTTTTTAAACGAGAACGGGCTCCGGCAGAACGTGATAGGTTGGCGGCAGGCACAGGCTCACCTTCTGTAAACTTTTTAATTTAAGGAGGCAATCCGGATGTATGTTTCAGGATCTACGGAAACTGTTTTCTCCCCAAGCCAAGAGAAACAGTCTTTCCTGGGCAAAGAGGATTTTTTCAAGTTATTGACACTCCAGCTGCAGCATCAGAATTTTTTTAATCCCCAGGATAACAATGAATTTATGGCTCAGGTAATGGATATGACCATTGTCGAGCAACTGACAAATCTCAACGACCGTCTCTCCTGTTTTTTTGAAATGGAGAAGCAGTTTCAAACCATTACTCTCTTGGATCAGACCGTTGAAGTTACCAAACATGACGGCACCAAGGCCCAAGGCCTGGTAACAGGTGTTAGGTTTACGGCTGAGGGTCCGCTTTTAAATGTTGACGGCCGCGACTATTCTTTAGCCCAAGTAACCCAAATCCGAGTACAGGATGGGGTAAACCATCACGAATAAAATCAAAAGGGGGGTTCTATTATGCTGAGATCTTTGTATGCAGGAGTTACCGGGATGAAAAATCATCAGACAAAATTGGATGTCATCGCCAATAATATCTCCAATGTCAATACTGCCGGTTTTAAAGCATCTACGGTAACTTTTCAAGACCTGATGAGTCAAACTATTCGCAATGCCGTGGAGGCTGATTCGGATAAAGGTGGTGTCAACCCAGCCCAGGTGGGAACGGGAAGTACGATTGGGAGCATTGAAACATCCTTTGTCCAAGGCCCCCTTCAGTACACCGGCCGGGCTCTTGATCTGGCCATTCAGGGCAACGGCTTTTTTGTTGTGGAAGATAATGAGGGCAAAAGGTATTTCACCAGAGAGGGCTCTTTTCGTTTCGACAGTGAAGGTTACTTGGTAAACACCAACGGTTTCCGTGTCCTGGGGACAAATGAGAAACAAGTTAGAATTACCGAGGCCATCAATACCGTCAGTGTGGATAAATTTGGGGTCTTAACAGCTATTGATAATCAGGGGGATGTCATTGACCAAGTGGAGTTGGGGATTGCTTTTGTCACCAACCCGGAGAGCTTACTCAAAGAAGGGTCTAATCTCTACAGCGTCTCCACTGCCACCGGGGACGGCACCATTGACCAGGCCGGTCAGGATGGCCGGGGTACTGTGGAAGCATTTAATTTAGAAATGTCCAATGTTGATTTAAGCAATGAGTTTGCCAATTTAATTACTACCCAGCGGGGATACCAGGCCAATGCCCGGGTGATTACTGTTTCCGATCAGATCCTGGAGGAACTGGTCAACCTAAAACGTTAACAGAAATGTCATGAAGCTACCTTTTACAAACAGCATTTACCAAAATTATCCGGTGGCGACCGCAAGGAGCAGGACAATGAAAAAGTTTGACTCTATGACAGTAACAGGATTGGTTCTGGGGATGGTATTAATCATCATCGCCATTGTTTATGGTGGGAAAATCGGCATCTTTTTTAACCTGCCTTCATTCTTAATTGCAGTGGGAGGATCTTTTTGTGCCGTGCTGATAAATTTCTCCTCTGATCAGGTAAAAAACATTTTCCGGGTCACTCGCAATGCCTTTTCCGCTCAGGTTTGGGAGACAAACACCCTGGTGGAACGCTTGGTAGCCCTCAGTACCATCGCCCGTAAGGAAGGCCTTCTGGCTTTGGAGGATGAACTTGCGGAGAATGAAGATCCTTTCTTTGAAAAATCTTTGCGCTTGGTTATTGACGGTTTTGATCCGGATCAGGTGCGGGCCATTCTGGAGGCGGAAATTGACTGTATGGTGGAAAGACACCGCTTAGGCCAGTATTTTTTCCAAAGTTGGGGTAGCTTTGCTCCCGCTTTTGGTATGATCGGTACTCTCATCGGCCTGGTGCAAATGCTCACCCAATTAGATGATCCCAGCGCTATTGGGCCGGCTATGGCGGTCGCCCTTTTGACTACACTTTACGGCGCCCTTATGGCCTACTTGGTTTTTAACCCTCTTGCCGGGAAACTGGCACTGCGCAGTGATGAAGAAGTTGCCTATAAAGAAGTGATGATCGAAGGAGTTCTTGCCATCCAAGGAGGGACCAACCCGGTTTTAATGGAGGAAAAGCTGAAGGCATTTATTGATCCGGTGACTATGCCCAGTCGGGAGAGCCAAAAGAAGGAAGTGACCGCGGGTGCGTCGTAAAAGGCTTTCCTCGCTAGAACAGCCGGGGGCTCCCCCGTGGATGAATAGTTTTGCTGACCTCATGTGCTTATTGTTAACTTTTTTTGTTTTGCTCTATTCTTTTTCCGTGCTTGATGTCAAAAAGCTGGAGAGCTTTTTGACCTCCTTCCAGGGTCAGGGTGTCCTGCACACAGAAAACCTGGAAGAAATCGGCGCGCCGGGAGAGACAGAGGACCTTAATCCGGACAAGGTGATTGACCCGGAATTGCTTCAGCTTTATCGGGAAATTATGGCCTACCTGGAAGCAAACCAATTGTATGAAGATGTTGATCTCAAATTTGTTTCCCGGGGGTTGGTCCTCACCATCAAAGACAGGCTTTTATTTGACTCCGGAAAAGCTGTGCTCCGGGAAGACTCCAAAATTATTCTCAGTCAAATGGCCGGTCTCTTCAGCCAACTGGATCATGATATTGCTGTTGAAGGCCACACCGATAACATCCCCATTAACCGGGCGCTTTACCCGACTAATTGGGAATTGTCTACCGCCAGGGCTACCTCAGTGGTGAGATTTTTTACCGAAGAAAAAAAGCTTGATGCCCAAAAATTTGCCGCCGTTGGTTTTGGAGAATGGCAGCCTGTGGCGCCTAATGACACCGAGGAAAACAGGCAATTAAATCGCCGGGTGGTCATTAAAATTTATACAGACGGAGAAGGCCACCGTATTGAATAAAGAGGGTGAGAGAGATGACAGGAAAAAAAATTCAACGTATCCAGTTTCCGGTTTTTGAAAAGGCCGAGGTGGCGTCGGAACCAAAAAGCTTGAACACATTGGCCGAGTTAAAACTTAATATTGTTGCCGAATTAGGCCGGACGGGCATCACCCTCAGAGATTTTCTCGCCCTGCGGGAAGGGGATACCATCAAGCTCTTGAAACCCGCCGGAGATATGGCCGATATTTATCTTAATAACCGGCGCCTGGGACAGGGAGAAATTCTCGTGGTCAATGGCCTGTTCAGTGTTCGTTTGGCACTGCCCCAACAGCAAAATTTCACTCGGGAAGAGGAGACTTAGATGGATCAAACTATCCTATGGGCGTTCATGAAACTGCTATTTGCTCTGCCGGTGGTGCTGGCCTCAATGATCATTATTCTTCGTTTCAGCTTACCCGGTGCTAAAAAGGGGATCAGCCCCAGGCAAAGTATGAAGATTGTCGATCGCTTGCTTCTGAACTCCCGGACTTCACTTTATATCGTTGATATCCAGGGGCGCTTTTTCCTTTTGGGAAATCAAGAAGGGAACGTGGTTATTTTAGATAAGCTCCCCGACTATCAAATTCCGGAAGCAGCCGATGCTCCTTTGCCCTGGGAAATGATCCTCGGTGCAAATGTAGCCGAAAAGCTGAACAGGATGAGAGGCAGTTTTAAAAGGCCATGAAAAAAATTTATCTATTACTGTGCATAGCCCTTCTTCTTTTTATTTTGAGTGTTTCAGCTTGCGCGCTGCCGGAGACTATTCCTTTGCCCGGTATTGATTTACAGGTCCACGAGACTGATCAACCGGAGGAAGCGTTAGATAGCATTAAGCTTCTTGTGCTTTTAACCGTCCTCTCCCTGGCCCCCGGTTTCTTAGTGATGATGACGGCTTTTATCAGAATCGTGATTGTTTTGTCATTTATCAGGACATCACTGGGTACACAGCAGATTCCGCCCAATCAGATTATTATTGGGCTGGCACTGATTCTTACCTTCTTTGTCATGTACCCGGTTTATGAAAAGGTGGATGCCCAGGCAGTGCAACCTTATCTTGCCGGAGAGATTACCCAAAAAGAGGCATGGGAACTAGGGGCAAAACCGGTACGGGAATTTATGCTCAAACAGACCAGAGAAAAAGATTTGGCTTTATTCATCAATGCCGCCCAAATCGAGAGGCCTCAAAACCGGGAGGACGTCCCCATGTCCACGGTGATTCCGGCCTTTATCATCAGTGAGCTGAAAACTTCTTTCCAAATGGGTTTTATGCTTTTTGTGCCCTTCCTGGTAATTGATATGGCTGTGGCAAGTATTCTCATGTCCATGGGGATGTTTATGCTTCCCCCGGTGATGATTGCCCTTCCTTTTAAAATATTGCTTTTTGTCATGGTGGATGGCTGGTATTTGGTGGTCCAATCTTTGCTGGTAAGTTTCTAAGAGAATCGGATCAAGGAGGTTATCGGGTTGACAGAGGCCTTTGTCTTAAAGATCGCCAAAGAATCGTTGATGACCACTTTATTGATAATCAGTCCGGCCATCGGAGTGGGGCTGATTGTCGGCCTGGTGATCAGCATCCTCCAGGCAGCAACACAGGTTCAGGAGCAGACCCTGACCTTTGTTCCGAAAATTGTCGCGATTTTTATCACACTTTTTATTACCGCCTCCTGGATGATGAATATCTTAATTTCTTTTACTGCCGATGTGTTCAGCCAATTGCCCGGCCTGGTGCGCTAAGGAAATAACATGGAGATTAACATTTTTCGTTGGCTTGTTTTCATCCTTGTCTTGGTGCGCATGACAGCATTTTTAGCGGCCTCACCCTTATTTTCTTTGAGAAACATTCCGGCCACTGTCAAGGTTGGCTTGGGACTGGTTCTCACTCTGGTGATCTTTCCCCAAGCAGAGGGGGGAGGTTTAACCTTTTCCGGCGGCCTGCTTGAGCTTGCCGGCCTGGTAATCTGTGAAACCATGACAGGGATCGTCGCCGGAATGGCCGCAAGCTTTCTCTTTGCCGCACTGCGTGTCGGCGGTCAATTATTGGATATCCATGTGGGATTTGCTGCCGCCCAGCTTTTTGACCCGTTAAGCAGTGAATCCAACACATTGTTAGGGCATTTTTTCCATATCCTTGGCCTGGTTTTGCTTTTTTCCTTAGATGCCCATCATCAGCTTATTACCGGCTTATTAAAAAGCTTTCAGCTAGTTTCTTTGGGCAGTCTTCTTTTCAGCGAGGATATAGTCAAAGAGCTCTTACAGGTTTTTTTATTGATGATGGAATACGGCCTGCGCATTGCCTTGCCGGTGATGATTGTCCTGTTTGTTTTTGATTTAGTCCTGGGTTTTATTTCGAAAGCGGTGCCTCAATTCAATATTTTAATGGTCGGTTTCCCTTTGAAAATCTGTATCGGTATTTTGGTGACAGCTCTCACCATCCCTGTTTTGGGCACAGTGGTTTGTTCTCTGTTTGAAATTATGGAAAAGGAAGTGAGCCTGCTCTTTGGCTTCCGATAAATCTTTTGCCCAGGAAAAAACTGAAGAGGCCACACCCTACCGGCGCCGGGAGGCGAGAAGAAAGGGTCAAGTGGCAAAAAGCTTTGATTTAAATGCCGCTTTTAATTTGTTTGTTTTAGTCTCCCTGCTCTTTTCTTTGCAGGGCTATTATCTGGACCTGATCCAAAGTTTTCTGGCCGGTTGCTGTGCCGAGATTTCTTCTCTGGCACCGGACGGCCCAATTGTTTTGCTTCAGCGGGGCGGAAGGTTTTTTTTCACGTTGTTGATGCCCATTTTCCTCAGCGCTTTTTTGGCTGCCCTGGTATCAAATCTTGTCCAAGTGGGGTTTGTCGTCTCCGGCGAGTCCCTCAAGCCAAAGTGGGAACGGCTTAATCCTATCCAGGGCTTTAAGAGAATGTTTTCTCTCAAAACCATCATAGAGCTGGTGAAGAATCTTTTAAAAGTAACCGTTATTTTGCTGGTGGCACTGTTGGTGGTAAAAAAGGAAATTGCCACTGTCTTAATGACTTCTTTGTCCCATTGTTTTCAGGGATTCCACTTAGGGGGAAGGATTGCTTTTTCCCTGGCAGCGGCAGTGATCATCGCCTTTACAGTCATCGCCGGCCTGGACTTTTTTTATCAGAGATACCAGTATCGCAAAAGCTTGCGCATGACCAAACAAGAGGTTAAGGATGAGTTTAAGCAAACAGAGGGAGACCCTCATTTCAAAGCCAAGGTAAAGGAACGCCAGCGTCAAATTGCTTTTCGGCGCATGACCCAGGAAGTGCCCCTGGCGACAGTTGTCGTGACCAATCCTACTCATTATGCCGTGGCACTGAAATACCGGCGTGAGGAAATGGATGCCCCCCGGGTGGTGGCAAAAGGGGCCAACTTAGCGGCGGAGCGGATCAAAAAAATTGCCCGGGAAAACAATGTGCCCATCTTGGAAAACAAACCTGTTGCCCAGTTTCTCTACCGCAAGGTGGAAATCGGCGATGCCATTCCCGCCGAGTTATATCAGGCCGTTGCGGAAATCCTCGCCGTTGTTTACCGTAAAAATCGGCAGGAATTTTAAAGAAAGAGTTGGATTAAATGAACCTAGGGATTTTTAACGTCAAACTACTCAAAGAAAATAATGATTTATTAATTGCCGGTTGTATCGTCGGCATCGTCCTCATGATTATTATTCCTTTGCCGCCGGGGGTTCTCGACTTTCTTTTGGTCTTTAATATAACCCTTTCTTTGCTGATTTTTCTGATCACCCTTTTCACTTTGGAAGCTTTGCAGTTTTCTATTTTTCCGACGCTTCTTTTAATTACAACCTTATTTCGCCTGGCCCTAAATATTTCGTCCACCAGACTAATTCTCTCCACTGCTTATGCCGGGAAAGTGATTTCCGCATTCGGTGATTTTGTCGTAGGGGGCAATTATATTGTCGGCATGGTTGTTTTCCTGATTATTACGGTCGTCCAGTTTGTCGTCATTACCAACGGGGCGAGCCGTGTCGCCGAAGTGGCCGCCCGATTTACCTTAGACGCCATGCCGGGAAAACAAATGGCCATCGACGCCGATTTCGGCGCAGGTTTGATTACGGAAAATGAAGCCAAGGAACGCCGGATGAAATTGCAAAGAGAAGCGGATTTTTTCGGCGCCATGGATGGGGCCACCAAATTTGTTAAGGGAGATGCCATTGCCGGAGTAGTGATTACATTAATTAATATTATCGGCGGTCTGATCATTGGCCGGCTGATTATGGGAAAAGCCATGCTTGATGCCTTGGAAACCTATACCGTGCTTACCATCGGAGACGGTCTGGTCAGCCAGATCCCGGCCTTATTAATCTCCACCGCCACCGGAATTATGGTGACGCGCAGTAAGACAGGCCAAAGTTTCGGTCGGGATGCCTCCAGCCAGATGCTCAACTTTCCCAAGGTACTCACTCTTGTTTCCGGGATTCTTTTTGTCTTAGGTTTAATCCCGGCCTTGCCCAACATATTGTTTCTCGCCATGGCGGCCCTGGTTTTTTATCTTTCCTACACTCTCGACCGGGAAGACAAGGTGCAAAAGCTAAAAGCGGAAGAGGAAAAGCTCAAGGAGGTCAAGGCCGCCCAAAAGCAGCCGGAAAACGTGCTCAAACTGTTTAAGCTTGACCCCTTAGAAATTGAGATTGGATATAACTTAGTGAGTTTAACTGACGAGAGCCAAGGCGGTGATCTTTTGGATAGGCTGGTCAGCGTCAGGAGACAATGTGTTTCCGAGTTGGGTATCTATGTGCGCCCTATTCGCATTCGGGATAACCTGCAGCTTCCGCCCAATAAATATCTTTTTAAAATCAAAGGAATTCCCCTGGATGGGGGAGAGTTAATGCCCCGCTCTTTTTTGGCTATGGGAGTTGAGGAAAAGGAACTAAAGGGGGTTCCCACTCAGGAACCGGCCTTTGGATTACCTGCCGTTTGGATTAAAAGCGAGCAGAAGTTCCAGGCGGAAACTCAAGGTTATACCGTGGTGGACGCCGCCGGTGTCATGGTGACCCATCTCATTGAATTTATTAAAAACCATGCCGATGAACTGCTGGGCAAACAAGATGTCAAAGAACTATTGGATATGGTTAAAGAAAATGATCCGGCCGTGGTGGAAGATTTGGTCCCCGATGTTTTATCCCTGGGAGAAATCCAAAAAGTATTGCAGCAGCTCCTAAGGGAACATATCCCTATCCGGGATCTCGTCACCATCTTGGAGGCTCTCTCAGACGGGGCCCGGGTCAGCAAAGAACCTGATTATTTGATCCAGTGTGCGCGCCTCGCCTTAAAGCGCACCATTACCAATCTCTTTACCGGGGATGACGGAAAAATCCATGTGATCTCTCTCGACCCCGGGCTGGAACAAACAATCAGTAATTCTCTCCAGGGTGTCCAGGAAGGGCTCTACCCGGTATTGGAGCCTTCATTAGCCCAGCAAATAATTGAAAAAATCCAAAGCCTTTGGGAGAAACGGTCGCTTCAGGGTTTAAACCCGGTACTCCTTTGCTCCGGCAGAGTGCGCCTCCCCCTGAAACGTTTTCTCGATCGTTTTTTGCCTCAGATCAATGCTGTGGCAATTAACGAAGTAACTGCCGGGGTGGAAATTAAATCAGTCGGGGTGGTGAAATTGGATTGAAGGCAAAAACGTGCGGGGTTGCTTGCTTAAAATTGGACGATTGTTTTGGCTAGGAGGTATTTTATGCTGCTGCAAAATTTAGCACCTAAGAAGGTCCTGGAAATCAAAAAAGAAAACGGGCACAGATACTATTCTTCCCCCATCCAAGAAGTGCGGGATGATCGTATCCTGATTGATTTCCCCTGCCGCACCGGGCGACCCCTCCTTTCATTAAATCCCGGAGACAGGATTAATGCCCGGTTTACGGAAAAGAGCGGTTGTTACAGTTTTATTTCCTGGGTAATCAGTGTTAACCCAAATGACAGTACTCCCGGTTATGCCATTTCCATCCCCCATGATTGGAAATGTGTTCAGCGGCGGGAAATGTTTCGCCTGGATGTGGTTTTTGATGTCAAATGTTTTCGCCACGGTACACAACATTTTTATGCCCAAGCCCTTGATCTTAGTGGGAGCGGTATGAGAATTGTCAGCAAAAGAAAACTGGAAGTGGGGGAAGGAATCAGGCTGGAACTGCTTTTGTTTGATGAAGTATTTAATATCAATGCCGAGGTTAAATGGGTAAAACAAAAAGAGCTGGAAAACGAGGTGCTCTATTTTACCGGGCTCTGTTTTATTGATCTCAGTTGGAAGACTCAGGACGCAATTGTGGCCGCCATTTTTAAGATGCAGGTCGGGCGTAACCGATAAAAATTAGGGAAGAGGAAAACTAATGATTGCAGAAAAATGGGAAGAGTTTATTGATAAAAAAAATACCGGCCTCCGGGAAGAGTTAATCCTTCATTATCTTCCGCTGGTTAAACATATCTTACGCCGCCTGGTGGTAAATGTTCCTTCCCATTTAGATGAAGAGGACTTACTGAGCTTTGGCTGTTTAGGATTAATTGAGGCGGTGGATAAGTTCAACCCGAAAATTGGCGTGAGATTTGAAACTTATGCCTCTTACCGGATCAAAGGAAAGATTATTGACGAGATCAGGAAAGCCAACTTTTTGCCCCGCTCCACCTATAAAAAGCTCCAGACGGTAACTAATGCTTATCGTCGTTTGGAACAGTCAGAAGGCACCGTCACTGAAGAAAAATGGGCGGAGGCTGCCGGGATGACGCTGGATGAACTTCATGGTGTTTTGCTTAACGTGAGCAGCTTGAGCTCCGTCTCCCTGGATGAGGTGATTAATAACTATCCAGACAAAAAAACCACCGTCGGGGAGTTGGTGGAAGCGGCAGATGCGCCTAACCCCCAATTGATTATCGAGGAACAAGAATTGAAAGTATTGTTGAAAGAGGCACTGCTTTCCTTGGGTGAAAGGGATAAACTGATTCTCGCCCTATACTACAACGAAAAGCTAACCTTGAAAGAAATCGGCAAAGTTTTAAATGTCTCTGAATCACGTGCCTGTCAGCTGCACGGCCGGGCAATTTTAAGGTTAAAAGCCCAACTGGAGGAATGGAACAATTGAAAAGCTTTGATTTTTCCCGTCCTAACAAATTTACCAAGGAACAACTGGCCGGCTTGGAAACACTCCATGGCAGTTTTGCCAAAATGCTCAGTAATTTTCTCTCGGTCTACTTACGGACAAATGTCAAAGTCAAAGTTAGGTCCGTTGAGCAGCTTGCTTATGAAGAATTTGTCAGTTCTTTACCAAGCCCCACTCTATTTACCGTTTTTTCATTGGAACCCCTTAAGCGAAAAGCGGTTTTGGAAACAGATCTTCATTATGTCTATGCCGCTTTGGACCTGATGTTTGGTGGGACAGGCCAAGTTTCCGGTGAAGTGCGCGCCCTTTCCGAAATCGAACTTGCCGTCATGGGAAAACTCCATACCAAAGTGCTGGACATTTTTCGCATGGCCTGGGCGGAAATCATCGAAATCAAGGCCGATCTGGAGTCGCTGGAGACAAACCCGAGAATCAGCCAGGCCATTACCCCCAAAGAAACGGTCGCCGTAATCGCTTTTGATGCCCTTGTCGGCCAAACAAACGGGCGGATTAATATTTGTCTGCCCCACATCGTCTTAGGCCCTGTAATCGATCGACTTTCTCCCCGCTATTGGCTCACAGAGGGACTGGGTTCCCCCAATCTCCCGGAAAAAAATATGGTCGAGCGGACTCTGGCCAAAGTAACGGTGGATCTTGCCGTGCTCGTCGGTCAAACTAATCTTCCGGTCCGAGATTTTTTGCAGGTGCAGGAGGGGGATGTCCTCGAATTGGACAAATCGGTGCTTGACAGTATGGACTTATATGTGGACAGCCTCCTCAAGTTTCAGGTTAGGCCCGGTACCATCGGTAATAAAAGGGCGGTGCAGATTTTAAAAGATGTTGAAGGAGATTGATGCTGATGTCAGGTGAGTTTTTAAACCGGGAAGAAATTGCTGCCTTGTTGAGTCAGGAACACGCCGAGCTTCTCCTCAAGACAGCTCAAAAAACTGGTGGCTCTGCAAGTGTTTCCGGCCGGGCAAAAGAGGATCAGGAGAACCCGGCAGAAGAGCCAATAGTTAATGAAGAAACAGAACTCTCGGAACAGGAAGAGGAGGACAAGCTGGAATTAATTTTGGATATTCCTCTCACCGTCTCTGTCGTCCTGGGCAAGACCCAAAAAACCATTCAGGAGATCCTTTGTTTTCAGAGCGGATCGATCATTGAGCTGAACAGCCTGGTGGATGAGGATGTTGATATCCTGGTCAATAATGTTTTGGTGGCAAAAGGGGAAGTGGTTGTGATCAATGACAATTTTGGCGTGCGTATTACCAACATTTTAAACACTGCCGAGCGCATGCTTCAATTAAAAAGAGGAACAATTTAGCAAGAAATAATTCGACATATTTTGAACTTTTTCCCTCCCTACGACGTCTAATAAAGTAAGCTGAAC
>JBMNTN010000024.1:0-28092 GCA_050945755.1 Bacillota bacterium
TGTACTGCGGCTAGAGCTGATGTAATATCAGGGACGGTAATAATGCGGTCTTCGGGAACACCGCAGGCAGTTAAATAATCGTATTCAATTACGCCGCTGGGGATTGCCACAATGGCTGTTTCGTGCTTTGCAATATCTTCATAGCTATGTAGGTCTAAGGGATTTCCTTTTTTCACCCCAAGACCTTCCCCGATAGTGTATTCGGGATTGGCAAAAGCAACTTCTTTGGCCCGGTCCGGAGTAATATACATGCCTGCCGTGATCATATCAAAGCGCTTGGCTTGTAGCCCCGGAATCAAGGCACCGAATTCGGTAAGTTCTCCGCGCATTTCTTCAATTCCTAAGTTTTTCAAAATTACCCGGGCTACCTCAACAGCTTCACCGGTCAGTTCGCCCTCAGGTGTTTGATAAGCGTACGGCTTTTCATTAGCAAAACCAACTGTGACATAACCTTGTGCTTTTACTTTTTCAAGTGTGGTCTGGGCTGTATCTTCTCCTGTTTCTGTTCCCGGTTCCGAATTTGTATCCGTCCCGCCGCATCCTGCCAACGCCAGTAAACCAAGACATAAAACACCTACTATAATCGTTTTCATCCAAAAACCAGACTTTCTCATTTCTTTCTCCTCTCCTAATTTGAATTTAGTAGCAGACGAAAGATAAACTAAAAAAGAGCAACACAAAAAGGGCCATATAGTGGCCCCCCAAAGGAAAACACATTTAAACTTTCAATCATAAATAAGAAACCGAAAGCAAATGTTTCACACGCTTACGAGGTTAGCTGACGGGTTCGGATTTGAAACATATCCTACGCACAAGTATGAATCCTTTATGCGATTCACCCCAGAAATGGTTCCCCCGTTTTCCTTTTGGGAAATTCAGCCTTTGGTAATTCAACTAAATTCGCCTACCTATATAATAGGTTATCGTAATTGACCAAGAAATGTCAAGGCAAAATATAGCCGATAAAACTGATGTTTTTCGATTGTACTCAATATTTAATAAAATAGTTAAAAAATCCAAAGTATTACAAACAGATTCCGGCAGATACTAGGCCGGAAACTTTTTAGGAAGTTTTTCGTCTACAAATAAGAGAAGGAAAATTCTTCAGGGTTAGAGAATTTAAAATTTAAATCCGGAGAGTAACTTTAATTAGGAGGCTATAACGTGAAAAAAGTATTGATTCTTTTCTTGCTGGTGATATTTTGTGTTTCCGGCTGTGGAAGCAGTTCAAGCAAAGATGCTGCCTCGGTGGAAAGTCAGCAAAATGCAGCACCAGCCGGTCAGGACGGCATGTCCCAATCAATAGCAGGAGATTTAAGTGAGAGTGAAGTAGGCGCTTCCGCAGCCCAGCTCACAGACCGGAAAATTATCTTAAATGCTGAAGTGAGAATCCGGGTTGAGGATATCGAAGGTGTTTGTGAGAAAATTAAAGATAAGACGATGGAATTAAAGGGCTATCTCAATGACTATTCTGTTCATACCAATGAGTATAATGCTAATGCGGATATTTCCCTAAAGGTTCCCAGCCCAAATTACCAAGAGATGCTGGACTTTGTCATTGAACAAGGTAAGTCCGATTACAAACGGGAATATACCAATGATGTGACCACCCAATATATTGACCTGGAAGCCAGGATGAAGGTACTGCGCGCAGAAGAAGAGAGCCTTCTTAATTTATTAAATCAGGCGAAAACTGTTGAAGAGATCCTAAAGATTAGAACTCAAATAACCTCCACCAGACAGGAACGGGAATCCTTAGAGGGCCAATTTAAAGCATTAAGTAATAGTGTGGAGTATGCGACGATTAATGTCAGTATTTATAAACCACGAAACAGTGACGCAAATGTCAATATGGAAAACCTGAATATTTTCTCTCGGTCCTGGAGCGGGCTAATCTATGGGCTTAATTCTTTAACGGCCAAAGTGGGAAATATCATTGTATTCTTCTTCACTGCTCTGCCCACGCTGATCCTGTTAGGCATAATTGTTTTTGCAGTTATTTATATCAAACGAAGAAGGAAGCATAAAGATTAGAAAAGGGGTAATTCATATGAATTGGCTGCAAAAATTTATGATGGGGAGGTATGGCGGCGATCAACTCTCCCTGTTTTTACTGATCGTATCAATTCTATTGACGCTTATTTCCCAGTTAACAGGTCTGCTACTATTAAGTTTTATTGCTTATGGTTTCTTGGGGATAGCTGTTTTTAGAATGTTATCAAGGGATACGGCGAAACGCAGTATGGAAAACTATAAATTTTCCATATTGATCAGCCCGGTTTATTCCTGGTTTAAGAAGACACAAACCCGTATTCAAGAGTCGAAGACTCATAAGTTTTATAAATGTCCGGAGTGTAAAGCGACATTGCGCTTGCCCAAAGGAAAAGGGAAAATTAAGATTACCTGTCCGAAATGCAATCATCAATTTGTGAAAAAAACCTAAAAAATAACAAAGGCCACCTTTAATGAGGGCGGCCTTCTTTTATGAATCAATTAAGCTCGGGAAGGAGATTTAATGATAGTATTATGATTCATAAGTTCCACTTCCTGCTCCTGCTTTTTTCCGTTAAGATGCCTCATATCCCAATAAAGAAAGATACCGGTGACAATAGTGGACATTAGATCGGCCACAGGCCCGGAAGCAATCACTCCGTCCAAGCCGAAAAACTTGGGCAGAATGAGAAGAGCAGGAATGAAAATCAGCACCTGCCTGGATAGACTTAGAAACATGGCATGAATGGGCTTGCCAATAGCTTGGAAGTAGCCGGACCCTACTATTTGGAACCCTACTATGGGAAGAAAGATCAGGAAGATCAGCAAAGCTCTGCTGCCAAAAGCGATTAGCTCGCTGTCCTTGCTGTTAAAAAGGGCAATCAGCTCTGTGGGAAATATTCTGGTGATGATAAAACCAAATGTGGAAAGTGCTGTGGCAACAATAATTGAGTATTTTAAAAATTTCTGGACCCGGTCGTATTTTTTCGCGCCGAAATTATAACCGATGAGAGGCTGAACGCCGGTATTAATACCAATGATCGGCATAATGATTAGTGTTACTAGGGTTGTGACAATTCCCATACCTGAAATAGCCAAGTCCCCGCCGTAGGTCTTTAAGCTGGTGTTCATCAAAGCGGCGAGCAGGCTCTGGGCTATCTGGATTGTAAAAGGAGATAGCCCGAAATACATGATCTTCCAGACCAATGCCGGGTTAAGATGAAGATTTTTCCGGCGGATTTTTAGTTCTCCCTTACCCAAGGCAAAGTGAGTAACAATCCAGGTCGCAGATATTGACTGAGAAATTACGGTGGCAATAGCCGCTCCTTTCATGCCCCAGCCCAAAACGCTGATAAATATGGGCGAGAGAATAATATTAGAAAATGAACCGATGAGCATGGTGACCATTGCTTTTTTCGGGTTGCCTTCTGCCCTTAAAAAATTGTTCATCCCGAAACCTAATAGAGCGATCACTGTTCCATAAAGGACGATTCCTAAATAATCTTTGGCATAGGGGAGTACCTGCTCACTTGCTCCAAAGAGGCGCAGCAAAGGGTCAATAAAGGTGATGCCGATAAAAGTAATCAATAGTGATATGATAATCAACAAAATTAAAGCAGTACCAATAATTTCTTCCGCTTCTTCTTTTCGTTTTTGACCCAGCCGGATGGAAACAAGGGTTGTTGCCCCCATTCCCACCATGAAACCAAAGGCTAATTGCACCATCATGGCCGGGAAGGCGACGGTGATTCCGGCAATGCCCAAGGAACCGACACTGTTGCCGATAAATACTCGGGATATAACATTATACATCGCTTGAACAAGCATACCCACAATCGCCGGTATAGAAAAACCAATTAATAGTTTTAGTGGTTTTTCTGTGCCTAACCTTTGTGAATTTTCCATGGATGCTGCCTCCGTTTTATAAGCATTATTACATTATATTTTTACAGTCAAAAATATTGCTATTACACTTAATATTGACCAAGTTTTTCCAAGTTGTCAATTATTTTCGTGAGATTTGTTTTAAGAGATTTTATTTCCGATTCTTGAAAACCTTTGAGGATATCTTTGTTGAGATCATCAAGGATAAGATGAAATTTTTTCATCAACTCATTGGACTTCTCCGCCAGGTTTATGATCTGAGACCTTTTATCCTCAATGTTTTCTTCTCTGGTGATCCACCCTTGTTTATCAAGCCGCGTTAAAATACCTGTCACTGTCGGCCGGTCATAATCCAAATGCTTTGCAATCATTGCAGGTGTATTCAAAAAATTATCTTTTTTGTATTTTTGATTCATATATAAATAGTTGATCACCATCATTTGGGGGAAAGTAATCCCTGTATCCCAAAGCAGTTTGCCGATATTTCTCCTCATTAATCTGGTCGCTTTCCCGATGAGATAACCAACATCATTGGAATGGATCATCTTATTGCCTCCATGCACTTACATCCTAATCTTAACACCGCCGGGAAATTCGAATATAGTTAGTATACTAACTATATTTTAAAAATGCAATATAGGAAAAAGGACTTTCATGAAGTATTATGTGTTAATATTTATGGAACAATTTAAAACTTTGATGAGTCTATGTTTGATAGGTAAAATTCAAAAAGGGGGCTTAACAATGCTTCTCAAAAGAATGCTGTTAATTGTATTGATGGTGATGCTTATCCCGGTAGCGGCCTTTGCTGCAGATTGGAATGATTATTGGGTTTCCGGCTGGCATGATGAAATCTCCGGGTACGATGTTTATAACCTCAGCCCGGGTAATGAAAAAGTCACGGAACAGACGGTGCTTTTGCATCGACCCGATCAGGAAGAATGGCTTCGTCTGGAGGAAATCATCCAAAGTCTCTGGCGGCCTTACGAGGATCACAGCTTTCCCGGAGCTTGGGTGAGGGAAAAAGGGAAAAGGTTTAACCCTTATGAAAGCTATCATTATGACATCTTAAACAACCGTTTGATTTTGGGAAAGCAATATGAAATCTCTCCGAACGAAAAATGGGGGATCCAATATAATGACTATTTTGGAGACCACGGGAGAATAAAAAGCTACCTGCTGAAAAATATGGAGGATGGAAGTATTACAGAATGTTTTACAACAAATCAAAGTACCTGGTACTATTGGCTTCCGGACAGTACCGTTCTCTTTTGTACATTCAGCACTGAGGAGAAGCAGAATGTGATCTACATATTTGACCCGGAAACAAAAAAAATTGAAAAATTGGTTTCCGGAAGCCTCAGGGCTTATGACCGGGATCGGAACAAAATTCTATTTGTGAAAAATGAACCGATGCGCAAAAGCTGGGTGATGGATCTATCCACCGGGACCGAGGTGCAGGAAGATAACGTTGACTCTTTCTATCCTTCATTTGATACAGGGAAAGTGCCCCTTCCGCCGCTCGATTTGGATTTAAATAGTATAAAAGTGATTTTGCCGGAAAGAATTACCCAGTATGAACATGAAATGCAGATAGGGGAGGAGGCTATTAACCTGCCTTTTGTCTTCGAAAAGGATAACAGGGAATATATCCCTTTGCGTCCTTTGATGGATCCCCTGGGGATCAAGGTGAATATCAAGCAGCTCGATTATCAAACCAGGGAATACCAGGTATCTTACCAGGAGAATAAATTCACCCTTTCCGGGGACGAATTTATCAATTACAGATGGCAACTCTTTGTCACCCCGGATGTGTTAAAGAAATTGGGACTGAGGGAATTCACAGTTAGGGCAGTAACAGACTAGAGGCCTCATATTTCAAGAAGGACACTCTAATAGTAATCAAAGGAGAAGGTCATGGAGTATAGAATAAAAACTACTAAAGCTCAGGAGTTTATTGATATTACAGATATCATTCAAGAAGAGGTCAGGAAGAATAAAACAGATAGCGGAATAGTAGTAGTGTTTGTACCACACACAACAGCCGGCATTACGATAAACGAAAATGCTGATCCGGATGTTATCTTTGATATTATCTCAGGATTGAATAAAGTATTTCCGGAACATAATGGGTACCGCCATGCGGAAGGCAATTCTCATGCACATATCAAGGCATCACTTATGGGTTCCTCCGTTACCGTTATAATTGAAAATGGAGAATTAAAACTTGGCACATGGCAGGGAGTTTATTTCTGTGAATTTGACGGCCCCAGAACAAGGAAAATTGACATCAAAATTATCTAAAAAATTTTAGCCCTATTTGGGTTGACAATACCCATTCTTATCTTATTAGTATAATATGCCTAGCTTGACAGCCTCCCTACGGGAGGCTTAAAATTATATTGTCAGATTCTACAAATAGAAGCTAGCACAGGCACCAGGTTGATGCCATAGCCGATAAATGCATCGCCAATAGTCAATTTAATGAGTTTAAGAAGTTTCTTGGTTGAAGAACTGGAGAGTGAAAGTAAAAGAAGCAGTCGTTAGGACTGCTTCTTTTTGAAACTTCTCCGAGGAAGTTCCATGATGAAGACCTGCCAAAGAACCGCTGCTGAATTGAGTTTTCATTATTCCCATGGTATAATTTTACAAAGGATTGCTGGAGATATAAGAAAGGTTGCTTGCAAATGGGTACAAAAGTGATGCGTGGGAAGTTGCCAAAAAGCTGCTGATGTGTGGAGGTGTCTACTATGACATTTGAACTAATTGATAAAAAAAAGAAGCAGCTGGATGAAAAACGGCCGCTACCGGTAAATACCGTTAATTCCTTGCGGGAGAATATGCTTGTTGAGTGGACGTATAACTCTAATGCAATTGAGGGAAATACACTCACCATTTCTGAGACTAAAGTGGTTCTTGAAGGGATTACCATTGGCGGAAAATCTATGAAAGAGCATTTAGAAGCTATAAACCACAAGGCGGCAATTATATATTTAGAAAAACTTGTTGAAAAGAAAGCCAATATCTCTGAGTGGGATATCAAAAATATTCACCAACTTGTTCTTAAGACTATTGATGATAAAAATGCCGGAGCATATAGAAATGAAAATGTTATTATTAGCGGTGCGAAGCATAAACCACCACAACACTTTCTTATTAAAGAGCAGATGGAAAACTTGATCAGCCTTTATAACGGGGAATGGCAGAGGCTCCACCCGATTGAGCGGGCTTCTTTGTTACATGGAGAATTTGTTAAAATCCATCCATTTATTGATGGAAATGGCAGAACTGCAAGGCTCTTATTAAATTTTGAGCTGATGAAAGCCGGTTTTCCACCTGTAATCATCAGGAAAGAAATGCGTGTTGAATACTATGACTCCCTTGATCTTGCACATACTACCGGCGATTACACCAATTTTATTAACCTTGTGTCAAGATGTGCTGAGGAGAGCTTGGATTTGTGGCTAAGTGTCGTTGTTTGATGGCGGGTATTGTAAATGATATTTCCCAATGAGTCCATCATCAGATAGACACCGGGCTTTGGGGGAAGGTCTTTAGCAAAAAATTAATATGTAAAATAATACCAACTAAAAAGAGGAAAAGAATAAATGATGGAGTAATTATTAAATATAATTTATTTTAGGGTTTTAAAAAATTTTTATGATTACTAATATTTATCTTGAGTGGGGATTTCAGGAGACTCCGTTTGAAACAAAACCACTACCTCCAAGCTCAAAGGGTGTAACCTTACTTGTTGGTCGTGATGATGAATTGAGAAGAATAACACAACGGTTATATACATCTTCTAATATTATTACAGTAGAAGGTCAAAATGGGATAGGAAAGACTAGTCTTGTTAACATTGCGGTATATAAGAAATTTAAAGAATATTTAGACAATGGTATTGGTCCCTTTTTTATTCCTTGTGATACATCTTTTCAATTAGCTCCTGATAGAAATATAGAAGATTTTATAGACGAAGTTTTGATGGCTGTTGCTCAAACATTAATAAATCGAAGAAAGGATTTAGAGGATTTTGGTTATAAATTAGACGGAAATAAAACAATAGATAAATGGTTAAATGCCCCTCAACTCAATGCTTACAATGCGACTATAGTTAACATTGGCTTAGGTAAGCAAGTGGAGACAAATACTTCGGTAGGGTTTCAAAGAAGTGGTTTTCGTGTTACAATTTTAAATTGGTTAAAAGAAATTTTCCCATTTGGTCAAAACGGCGGGGTCGTGTGTATTATTGATAATCTTGAACTGCTTCTAACATCAGAAGCTGCAAGAAAACAACTTGAACTTCTTCGGGATACACTTTTTAGTTATAATGGATTAAGATGGGTGTTGTGCGGTTCTTCTGGAATTGTATTAGGAGTTGCCTCCTCTCCTCGTCTTGAAGGGAGATTACAAGATCCAATAGAAATTGAAGGAATTGACCGGTGTTATGCATCGGAAATTTTTAGAACTAGGATAAATACAAATGCTATTAACCCTAAAGAGGCATATTTACCAATTACTTCGAAGGAATTTGAACATTTGTATAATATTTTAAATTATAATATAAGAAATACTTTACATTATGCAGAGGTATATTGTTTTTGGATTATTGACCATGGTTATTTTCCAAAAACGAATGAAGAAAAATCAGCTCTATATTACCAGTGGTTAGAGGCATATTCAAATGCACAACGGGAAGCTATGAAGTTAAATACAAGAGCTCTGCAGGTATTTCAAACTGGAATTAATAAATTTGCTGGGGCATTTTCCTATGGGGATTTTGCGGATTTTGGGTTTAATAGTATTTCAGCAATGAGATCTCATATTAGTACTCTTGAGAAGTTTGGTTTAGTTACAAGTTTTCGGGATGAAGGGGATAAAAGGAGAAAAACCATACAAGTCACACCAAAGGGTTTTTTCTATAACTATGGACTTTACCTAAGTAATATGGGGGTAAATGCTAAATTAAAAGCTCTAAAAGGATAGTGGAAACGAGTAAAAATTCAAAGGCAGGCTGCGAAACAGCCTGCTTTTTTCTTGACTACATTAACATAGTACCATATAATGGGGGGAACAGACGTTCTGGCATATATACCTCATAGAAAAATAAAAAGGGGAGGTAGCAAAACAACTAACTAGCTAAAATAAATTATATAAATTTCTAAATAGAGCATATGCACTTTACATTAACTGGTAATCGTGTTATTATTTTTGTGGCTTATTCTTTAATTTGTGAGGTGTAAAATGGCGATTAGAAGCAGATTATCAATTTTAATGGGAATTAAACGATACAAAATACAAGATGTTTATGAGAAGACCGGACTGGCTCGAAGCACCATTGCAAGTTTATATCATGACAAGACACAGAGAATTGACTATGACACTTTGGATAAGCTGTGCAAACTTTTTGACTGTAATGTTGGGGACATAATTGAATATTACGAAAATGAAAATGAATAGACTTTATCATGTTTAAATTGCAGTGGGAGGATGTACTGTGGAATATAGTGCCGGAATGGTTTCGTATTTATTTTGGCTTAGTGAAACACGAAAAACAGCGGAGTTATTAATAAACGGTAAAGACAAAAACGAAATAAAAGAACTTGCTATTAAAGAAAACATTTATCAGGCCAGGTCGGAGGATCGAAAGAGGCGGATATTCGGTGTCGCTATTAAACGTCTTGAAACTTTGCCTGATAGTCTAGTTGAGCAAATCGCTTATGGTGATATTGGAACGGTAAAACTCCTTGTTTTAATCAGCATCATGAAAACAGACCGTCTATTCTTTGAATTTGTTTATAATGTACATAGACAGGCAATTATTTTAGGTGAAAATAAAATTACCGATCGAGCCATAAATACTTTCTTTGATGATAAGAAGGCGCAAAGCCAAGTAGTTGCCGGATGGTCGGAAAGCGCTATAAATAAATTGAAGCAATGCTGTACCAAAATGCTGTTTGAAGCCGGGGTTTTAAAGAGTGCAACAGGTGATCGAAACATCATTATACCGTCTGTTGACTATAAATTGCGTTGGCTGCTGGAGGAAAACAACCTGAAGATCTATCTTAATGCAATTACGGGAGAAGAGTAATAATGAGAAATATTGACGATAGGTTGGCGAAAATCGAATCGAAGATAATGGAAAAGGATTTTTTAAAGAATAAAGGCTTGGGAAATGAAGTGGGCTACTATATTTTTGATTATTCTCCCAAGGATGAACTCTATGTGAGAAGTCACATCGGGTATCTCAAAGAGAAAATAAACAAATCTAACATCGGGTTTAAAATTGTTGAGTTTGATTTGTACAATATTGTAATCAATATTCTAAAGGAACGGGGATACCTGGAAAAATGCTTTGAATTTGAAAAAACAAAAGGGATTGATTATGTTTTTGCAGCGATCATTAAAATGCTGAGATTGACAAATAAGAATAATTTTATTGTTAATCATATTGTGGAAAAAACGCCGGCTGGTTCAGTAGTTTTTCTCACAGGTGTTGGCAAATGTTTCCCGTTTATCCGTTCACATAATGTACTAAATACCCTGCATCAGGTTTTGGACAAGGTGCCGGTTGTCATGTTTTTCCCGGGAGTGTATTCCGGACAGGAATTACAATTGTTTGGCACAATTAAAGATGATAATTACTACCGAGCTTTCAAACTTGTATAATTCGTTAAATTTGTAGGGGGATTAAGATGCGTATTGCAGACATGTTTTTAAAACCAATTGACCGGGATATTAAAGGTGTGATTAAAGTCGGTCAAGACGATGGAGAAAACATTTTTCAAGAATTGGATGAGTATGTGGTAACCAGAGAGCTGGCAAAGCACTTTCGGGATTTTTTTGCAAGCTATAAGAAAGGGCTGCACGGACATACGGACAGAATGGGCGTATGGATTTCCGGTTTCTTTGGCAGCGGTAAATCTCACTTTCTGAAAATATTGTCTTATCTATTGCAGAACAAAGAGGTAAACGGTAAAAGAGCGATTGATTTCTTTACCGACGGTAATAAATTGGACGACCCGATGGTTATTGCGGATATTAAGCTTGCAGGAAATATTTCCACCGATGTGATTCTTTTTAATATTGATTCCAAAAGTGAAGCTGATGCCAAGTCCAACAAGGATGCAATTATTGATGTTTTTCTGAAAGTGTTTAACGAAATGCAGGGGTTCTGCGGCTCACTTCCTTTCCTGGCGGACTTGGAACGAAAGCTCTCAGAAGATGGTCAATACGATTGTTTTAAAGCAAAATTCCAAGAAGTTTCCGGAAGGAAGTGGGAAGAAGCAAGAGACGAATTTTACTTTATTCAGGATGAGATTGTAAAGACACTTGCTGCCCTGGGGATTATGAGCGAAGATGCGGCCCGAAACTGGTGTGAAAGAGCAGTTGATACATATTCCCTATCTATTGAGAAGTTTGCCAATCTGGTTCGTAAGTATTGTGAAAGCAAAGGGGAAAATCATCATGTCGTCTTCCTGGTGGACGAGATCGGTCAATACATTGCCGGAGATGCCCGCCTCATGCTTAATCTGCAAACGGTGACTGAAGATCTGGGAATCGCTTGCAGCGGTAAAGCATGGGTCATTGTCACCAGTCAGCAGGATATAGATGCGGTTGTGACCGTAAAGGGCAATGATTTTTCGAAAATCCAAGGGAGATTCGATACCAGGTTGTCCCTTTCCAGTGCCAATGTCGATGAGGTCATTAGAAAAAGGATCCTGGCTAAAACAGAAACAGCTATGGATACCCTCCGTTTACTCTATGATCAGAAAGAAGCGGTCATTAAAAATCTGATCACCTTTACCGATGAAGTGGAAAAAAAATTATATATGAGCCGGGACGAGTTTGCCTCCGTATATCCTTTTATCCCCTATCAATTTAACCTCTTGGGACATGTTCTCACTGCCATCAGGACCCATGGCGCTTCAGGAAAGCATCTTGCTGAAGGAGAGCGCTCCATGATTGCCTTATTTAAGGAAGCAGCTATGCATTACATGAATGATTCGGAAGGCGTGATCGTTCCTTTTAATATTTTTTATCATGCTCTTGATAAATTTATCGACCATACACATAGAATCGTCATTAAACATGCGGAAGAAAACAGCAAACTGAAACCTTTTGACGTTGAGGTTCTTAAAGTGTTGTTTATGATTAAGTATGTCAAAGAAATCAAGGCAAACGTAGAGAACCTCACAACATTGATGGTATCTAAGATTGATGAGGACCGGATTGCTTTAAGAAAACAAGTTGAAGAATCTCTTACCCAGTTAATCAAACAAACACTGGTCCAAAAGAATGGCGAAATTTATATATTCTTAACCAATGAGGAACAAGACATTAATAGAGCGATTCAAAATGAAGCAGTGGAGCTTGGGGAAATTATCAATGAAACAGCAGCTATTATATTTCAAGAGCTGATTAAAGAACCCAAATATCGTTATAATGCCCGGTATAATTTCCCATACAACCAAAAAGTAGATGACCGCTATTTTAAATACAATCAGTCCTATGAAATCGGAGTACGGGTCATCACTCCTTATAGCGAGATGGATTATAAACCGGAAATGTTACGGATACTTTCTATGCAGGAAAATAATGTTATCGTGCATTTACCTAGCGATACTACTTTTTTGGATGAGATTACAGAGGTATTAAAAATCAGTAAATTCCTGACCAAGCAGGGTGTGGCACTGGGCAAACATTTTGAACAGATCAAGAGGGCCAAGCAAGATGAACTAATTGAAAAGAGGCAGCGCATCCGGATCTTTATTGAGGAAGCAGTCAAGAATGCGGATATCTATGTGAATGGAGATAAAGCCAACATCGGCGCCAAAGACCCTGCCGGCAGAATCAACGAAGCGTTAGGAAAATTGGTTAATACAAGATATAACAAATTATCATATATGGAAACTGCTCCTTCTTTAGCTGATGTTGATGCTATCTTCCGCACGGGTAACCAGACTACACTGGGAAGTTTTAACGATCAGACAGCTAATAAACTAGCCCTGGACGATGTTTTAGGGGCAATTGAGTTGGCATCTGTGCGCCACACCAAAACATCCATGAAGAATCTGATTGACCGTTTTTCCATCGCCCCCTATGGATTTATCGAATTGGATATTCAATGGCTGGTAGGGATGTTGTTTAAACAAGGCAAGGTAACGTTGACTTTAAACGCCAAGAACATTTCACCTATCGATACGGATATCAATGATATTGTCAGATACATTACCAAACGTGAGTATGTGGATAAATTGCTCATTGAGAAGCGGGAACGGGCAACAGAGCGGCAGATCAAATCAGCCAAGGCTGTCATGAAGGATCTCTTTGCGATGACAGCTGTCAACGATGAGGATGATTCCTTGATGAAAGCATTTAAGTCACGGGCTGCAAATAAAATAAGTGAGATTGATAAACTGCTGGTGGAATATCGTCTGGAGAAAAGATTTCCCGGCAAATCTGTTTTAATAAATGCCCAAGAGATGTTGACGGAAATCGTTGAGATGACCAATCCGATTGATTTTTTCCGTTATGTTGATCACCATCAAGACGATTTATTGGATATTGCGGACGATATTGCCCCAATTATTACTTTTTTCCGAGGCGAACAGAAAGCGATATTTGCCAATGCCTGGAAATACATTGATATTTTTCAAAATAGCACAACCTATGTAGTGGACAAAGAATTAATTGGCCTGGTGGAAAAAATCAAATCAATTGCCTCTAAGCCTAACCCGTATAGTGAGATTTATAAATTGCCGGCACTGCTTGACGAGTTTGCCAAGCTGCATACCTCTCTATTGCAGAAAGAGGCTGAACCGATCAGGGCGGAGCTTGATATAGACCGAAAGCAGGTTTTGGATATTCTGAATCAAAAAGACTTTGCGGATAAGTTTAAAGATCAATTCTTGAAGCGTTTTGAAGAATTAAAAGATAAACTGGAGCATTCAAATGAAGTAGCAGCGGTTAAGAACATCCGTCATGAAAGTGATGCTTTAAAAATGCGCTGTTTAAACGAAATTGCCGATTATGAGAAAGCATTAGTCAAACAATATGAGCTCAAAGGAAATAATAGAGGATCAGTAGGTGTGGAACCTGCGCCCTTTAAAAAAATGAAAAACATCAGTTTAAGATATATTACCAAGGATAAAACAATCACCATCGAAAAAGAAAAAGACATTGATGAGTTTCTCCAATCGTTAAAGATAAAATTATTAAAAGAGCTGGGAGAGAGGGAAGACACAGTAATTAATCTCTTGATGTAATAAAGGAGAGAACACCTAATGGACAAAGCAGCGATCAAGAGTTTTGCCATAGAGGCAAGGAAAAAACTAATTGCCTCTGTGAAAGATAAAGCCGGTCGGATTGGGATCACAAAAGAAAATATCACTGATGCCATCAAAAAAGGGGAAGGTTTTGCTGTTTTTCCCACTGAGATTGGAATTGAAGCGACGCTTGTAGGAAATGAGCTAAAGCAACGGGAGAACCTAGTCAACCGGATTAAAAAAAAAGACTACGAACCCGTTATGGAGGAAGTAGCTTATACCTGGTTTAACCGGATTATTGCCGTGCGCTTTATGGAAGTGAACGACTATCTTCCCTCGCGGATTCGGGTCCTATCCAGCGAAACCAAAGGTAAGTTTGAGCCGGATATAGTTACTCAGGCTCCAAATATTGATCTGGAGTTAAGCCAGGAAGAGATTGAAAAAATTATTTCCTTAAAAGAAAAAAATGAATTGGATCAGCTCTTTCGGCTACTGTTTATCAAGCAGTGTAACGAGTTAGGGAAAATCCTGCCGGAATTATTTGAGCATACATCAAAATCTAATAAAGACTATACGGAAATCTTGCTTGATATTTCATATACCAATGAAGATGGTGTGATCCGTGACCTATTAAAGATTGATGAAGAGGATTTTTTGGAAGCCGTTGAGATTATCGGGTGGATATATCAGTATTACAATACTGAACCGAAAGACGAAACTTTTGTCCTGTTAAAAAAGAATATAAAAATTACCAAAGAACGGATTCCGGCAGCCACACAGCTTTTTACGCCTGATTGGATTGTCCGTTATATGGTAGAAAATTCCTTAGGCAGGTTATGGCTGGAAGGGCATCCTAACGATGTCCTAAAAGCGAAGTGGAAGTATTTCCTGGAAGAAGCGGAGCAGGAACCGGATGTTGCTCTGCAGCTTGAGCAAATCCGAGCTGAATATAAAAAGATAAATCCCGAAGAAATCAAGGTAATCGACCCATGTATGGGGAGCGGACATATTTTAGTGTACGCATTTGAAGTATTGATGCAGATTTATGAATCCTGTGGTTATACACAGCGGGATGCGGCACAATTGATTGTTGAGAAAAACCTGTATGGCCTAGATATTGATAACAGGGCCTTTCAGCTTGCCTATTTTGCGGTCATGATGAAAGGGAGAAAGTATGACAGGAGATTTCTCACAAAGGGGATAACACCTAACCTGTGTTCTATTCAGGATAGTAACAGCCTTATCAGTTTTGAACAAGGGGCTGGGCAGTTGAAAATAAATGATTTGTATAAAGAGACTGCAAATTATTTAATAGGTGCATTTAGAGACGCCAAAGAGTATGGTTCTATTTTAAACATTGAACAAAGGGATTATGACGGACTGCTTAAATATATTGAAGAATTACGCCAAAACGGGACGGAAGATTTATTTGTGTCACAGTGGATTAATAGTATTTCTGGTGTTATGCCTATATTAATCAAACAGGCAAAAATTATGGCACAAAAATATGATGTGGTAGTTACCAATCCACCATATATGAGTAGCAGTAGCATGAATAACCATCTCAGTAGTTATACAAAGAGGAACTATAAAAATAGCAAGAACGATTTATTTGCTGTTTTTATTGAGCAATCTATTAAAATGCTCAGTGCCAATAGATTTGTTGCACTAATAACTCAACAATCGTGGATGTTCTTAAAAGGGTATGAGAACTTAAGAAAAAGCATTTTGAATAATAATAGTTTAATTTGCATGGCGCATTTGGGGGCAAGGGCTTTTGAAGAAATAAGCGGAGAAGTTGTGCAAACAGCAACTTTTGTCCTACGGAAAACAATATTAAAATCAGTTAAGTCTTGTTACATAAGACTTGTTGATTTTGATAGTCAGGCTTCAAAAGAAGCTGCCTATCTAAATTCGTTGAATATGACAAAAGATGTGTATTTTGTAAATCAGGACAGCTTCAATATGCTGCCCGGCAGAATTATTGCATACTGGGCATCAAAAACCATTTTTCGGATATTTAGTTCTCTGAAACAAATCAAAGACTTTGGCGATGCTCGGCAAGGAATGGCAACTGGAAATAATGACTTTTTTGTGCGGTTTTGGTTTGAACCCAGTAACGCTGATATTGCAATGAATTGTCATGATTATGAGGAATTTTGTAATTCGCAAAAAAAATATATCCCCTACACCAAAAGTTCAGGAATATGTAAGTGGTATGGAAACTATTATACCATTTTAAGATTCGACAGTAAGCATTATCAGCTCTTATCCCAAAGTGGTAATTGCCTTCCTTCAAGGCAGTTTTATTTTAAAGAAAATGCAAATTGGTCTTTAATAAGCACTGGGAAATTTGGAGCCAGATATGCATATCGGGGAAGTGCTTTTGATGTGGGAGCGCACGCTTTTTTTGGAGATAAGAACGTATTTGCGATGTTAGCTTATCTCAACTCCAAGGTGTTTAATACATTAATTTTATTTTTGAGCCCCACATTAAATTACAATTCAGGGGTAGTAGAGTTAGTTCCGTGTAGCTCTAATTTTGACGACAATATTTCTCAATTGGCAATTGAATGTGTGAATATCGCTAAATTGAATTGGGACTCTTTTGAAACTTCGTGGGACTTCAAAAAACATCCCTTTATTTTGATGGCCAATAAGGGCGATGATACCGGTGGATGGGAAAATAAAATTGAAAAAACTTATGCTGATTGGGAGAAACATTCGGATTTTCAATTCTTAAAACTCAAAGCCAACGAAGAAGAACTTAATCGTATCTTTATTGAGATTTATGGTTTGCAGGATGAATTAACACCGGAAGTTGAAGATAAAGACGTGACTATTCGTAAAGCTGATTTACAGCGTGATATGAAGAGCTTTGTTTCTTATGCCGTTGGTTGTATGCTTGGCCGTTATAGCCTTGATGTGGACGGACTTGCTTATGCCGGCGGTGCATGGGACGATAGCAATTACAAAACTTTCATTCCGGATAAAGACAATGTCCTGCCCATTACAGATGACGAATATTTTGATGATGATATTGTGGCGCGTTTTGTTAATTTTGTGAAAGTAGTTTATGGTGAAGATACCTTAGAGGAGAATCTTGATTTTATCGCCAATGCTCTTGGCAATAGAGGGAGTACCTCCCGGGAGATTATCCGGAATTACTTTCTGAGGGATTTCTATAAAGATCATGTCAAGATTTACAAGAAACGGCCAATTTATTGGTTGTTTGACAGTGGGAAGGAAAACGGGTTTAAGGCGCTTATTTATTTACATCGCTACAACGAAGATACAGTGGGGCGGGTTCGTACCGATTACCTCCATAGAATGCAGGCGGCGCTTGAGGATGCCATTGCCCACTGTGATGTGGTTTTGGAAAGCAATGTCTCAGGAAGCGAGAAAGCAAAAGTGGTTAAGAAAAAAGAAAAACTGGTTAAGCAGTTAGCGGAAACGTGTATTTATGACCAGGCTATTGCCCATGTTGCCCATCAACGAATCCCCCTTGATTTGGATGATGGGGTCAAAGTAAACTATGCCAAATTCCAGGGAGTAATCGTTTCAAGTGAAGGCAAAAAGCCTGTGAAAGTGGATTTGCTGGGAAAAATTTAGATAAAAACTTAGGTGAAGAGCATGAACTTACGGATTCAAGAAAGATTAAACGAGAAATTTAAGCATGGCGAGCGGAGACTGATCTTTTGGTATGACGACAATGCCGATTATGCCGAGGAGATTGATTCTCTCCAGCTGGATCATGCCAAATTACATAAGCTCTCAAAGGATAATATCTTTTTTACAAAGTATCTTTTGGAATATGAGGACAAGGAAAACAGTTATCTCATCTATGCTCCTTTTCCCAAACCGGTAGATAAAGACAACCATCTGGCGGACATGTTCTATTACTCCGAGCCGTTTTATACCGATCGAGTTTCCGAACTTTGTATCGACCTGCACATCCCGGAAAAGTACAAAAAACAATTATCTCAGTATCCCAAGTTCTGGCGATCTATTGAAAGGATTGAGAAATTTGCTGCTTTAGGGATCGAAAACTATAACCAGGAAATTATTGAGGTTGGTTTATTGGCAGTATTAGCAGGAGTCAAAGTGCCTCGCTTTGAAGAAGTTTTGAAAACATTGATTATCAGTGGTGAGTACGGGGAAAACAAATATATCACTGCCTTTGATAAAATGGGGCTTCTCCCATCCTTCTGGCAATTGTGTCAAAAATACTATGGGTACAATGAGGAAAAGCCCACTCTGGAAAAGCTGGTTGTCACCTTATTGATGACATATACTGCCCATCACTTTCAAGGCGATTTGCCTAAGCCTTGGCAGCCTTTCCTTTCTTATAAGAAGAACGATTCTGCCGTCTTCATTTCTAATCTGATGAACAATATGCTTTATCAGGAGCGGTATGACCGGATTGCTCATGAGATCGCTTTCAAAATCAAAGTTGAAGAATTCTTGAATAATGTTCCTGTTGAGAATTATTTCGAGTGTGACACATTTGAAACGTTCGATATAAATATCATTAAGCATCTGGCATCTTTACTTGTCTCAAATGCGGCACCCTTATCGGAAGAATATCAAGAGGTAATTAAAAACCGGAGCAGCAAGAAGCATTTTGCCGCGAAATATGTTTTCTATTATCAGGCCATCGCCAAAGCAGATAAATTGTTGGCCGAGATTGAAAAGTTCACTAAAGCCCATGCCAAAGATGCAGATGAAATGATCAAACTCTATACTGCTGCATGGGCAAAGATTGATAGGTATTACCGGAATTTTTATATTGCTTTTGATCAGATCGGGTCTAACGAAATTTTATATGAGCTGAGGAAACTGGTAGAGAATACCTACACCAATCGTTATCTCATGAAACTCTCTATCTTATGGGCAGATAAGTTAGAGACGATATCTTCTTTCGGGGAATTAACCGGGCAGAAGCAATTTGATTTTTATCGGCGTATTGTTGCTCCGGCAGTGAAAAAAGAGTGTACGGCAGTGATTATTTCTGATGGCTTCCGGTATGAATGCGGGATGGAATTGGACGAACGGTTGAAAGAGAAGGCAAATGCCAGCTCCGAATTGCAGTATATGATTTCCCTTTTGCCTTCATATACCAGGTTGGGCATGGCCGGGTTATTGCCCCATAATTCCTTAACATTTACAGCCGGCTATGATGTATTGGTGGATGGGGAGCCATGTGTATCATTGGAGCAAAGAGGAAAGATCATCCAATCTTATCACCCCCAATCCGTGGTTACTACCTATTCTGAAGTGATGGCGATGAATAGGGAAGCTGTGCGGAAGCTTATGACCGGAAAGGAATTAATCTATATCTATCATAACCAAGTTGATGCCAGGGGTGATCATAAAGCAACAGAAAATGAAGTCTTTATGGCAGCGCAAGAATCAATCAATGAAATTATCAATTTAATTCAAAAGCTTACGGTAGACAAGTCCATTACAAAGTATATTATCACAGCGGATCATGGTTTTATTTATAAACGAGACAAGCTTGATGAGAGCGACAAAGTGAATTTACCTAGACAATCCGGAGCTGATTTGAACAAGCGTTTTATTCTTTCGAAAGAGCCACTGTCTGTTGAGGGAACACTTTGCTACTCCCTTGATGATCTTGGTTTGGGAAACAAAGGTTTTTACCTAACGGTTCCCCGGGGCACTGATATCTTTAAAGCGCCGGGAGGAGGGCAGAACTATGTCCATGGCGGGGCATCCCTGCAGGAAATCATCGTCCCTCTATTAAAAGTAAAAACGGAAAGATACAAAAAAGAAGTGGGGAATGTGGAAGTCGCTTTGACATCGTTAACCCGCAAAATCACCAACTTAATTACTTATCTGGACTTTATCCAGACGGAAAATATCAGTGATACACTCAAACCGGCAAAATTAAAGGCTTATTTTGAAACGGCGTCCGGCAAGAAAATTTCTGATGAAGAAATTATTATTGCCGACAAGAAAAATGCTTTGCCGGAGAAGCGCCGGTTCCGAGAGAAATTTACTTTCCGCAATCGCAAATATGGAAAAGACGAAAAGTATTATCTTGTGATCAAGGATATAGTGTCTAATAGGGAAGTATCAAGACATGAATTCATCATCGATATCGCCTTTGCCGATGAGAGTCAAAGTGGTTACCTATAATGACTTGCATGGGGCGTAGGTGCTAGGTGAGGGTTCCCGTGATACATTGGGGGATGCAAATGACAAAAAAGCCATGGTTTGATTAAGATCAAACTATGGCTTTTTTTGCAAAGCAGGGGAGGCATGGGGACAGTTCGTGCGCTATGAAGGACACGCCGTTTTTCAACAAAAATATAGCGATAATCGAAAATGATTTATTGTAAAACGATAAATACTGTGCTAAAATCTCATTATCAATAAATTAGTGAGGTGCCTTTATATGAAACGAGAAACACTCTTTTTAAAGTTCGTTGTTGTTCTGATGGGACTTCCTGTCCTTGCTTTGTGTATCTTTTTGTTGCCTGGATTATCGGAGTATGTGGGAGAGATAATTCCTAAGTTTACTTATATGAAATATCTCTTTTTAATTGGGATGTATTTAACAGCGATAGCGTTTTTCTTTGCTTTGTATCAGACTTTGAAACTTTTAACCTATATTGACAAGGACAAAGCTTTCTCGGAATTATCGGTTACGGCTTTAAAGAATATAAAATACTGTGCCATCACCATCAGTATCTTGTATGTAGCGGAATTACCAATCATCTATCTCATAGCAGATGTAGACGACGCTCCGGGTTTGATATTAATCGGATTGGTCATTACTTTTGCTTCCATGGTGATTGCTGTTTTTGCCGCTGTTCTGCAAAAGCTCTTAAAACATGCCATTGATATCAAATCTGAAAATGATTTAACGATCTGAGGTGAACAACATGGCGATTATAATCAATATTGATGTGATGCTGGCTAAAAGGAAAATGAGTGTCACAGAACTTTCGGAGAGGGTTGGAATCACGATGGCTAATCTTTCGATATTAAAAAACGGAAAGGCAAAGGCCATTCGCTTATCAACTTTAGAGGCGATTTGTAAGGCTTTAGACTGCCAGCCTGGAGATATTTTAGAATACAAAAGTGACGAAGGCACTCAAGGATAATAAAGTAGAGAGGGCAAAGGAATGAAAATAAAATTGATCCAGCCAAAAATGAGTCTTAGACCAATGGATTCAGAGTTTAAACGTTTAATGGCACCGTCCTTGTCCCTTTTGGTATTAGCTGCTCTTACTCCCCAGGAACATGAAATTTTTATTGAAGATGAAAATGCACATCCACTATATTTAGCTGATTCCCCCGATTTAGTGGGAATCACCGTGAATGTTGATACTTCAAATCGAGCCTATCAAATTGCCGAGTTTTATCGCAAGAAAAAAGTACCGGTGATCCTAGGCGGGATCCATGTCAGTGCAAATCCAGAGGAAGCCTTACAGTTTGCAGATGCGGTTTGTATGGGAGAGGCGGAAAATGTCTGGCATCAAGTTCTTTCTGATGTAAGTATTGGTCAACTAAAACCAAAGTATTATTCCCTGAAAATGGCTGATTCCGGCAAAATACCAATTCCCCGCCGGAGTCTCATCCCATCCGGGAGATACCTCTATACCAATATTATTGTGGCCAGCCGTGGTTGCCCCTTTAAATGTGAATTCTGCTATAATAGCTGCGACTATGTCCACCACCAATATCGTAATCGGCCCATAGCCAATGTAATTGAGGAAATAAAACTGCTAAAAACCAAACATGTCATGTTCATTGATGATAACCTGATTGGTAATATTCCCTGGACCAGAGCATTTCTTAAAGAAATTAAACCACTTGGCCTTAAATGGAATGCCGCTGTCTCGGCTAACATACTTAATCATCCGGATCTTTTAGATCTGATGCAAGAGAGTGGCTGCCAAAGCCTATTTATCGGATTTGAGTCAATTAATGAACAGTCCATTCAAAGTGTGCAAAAGTTTCAAAATAAAAGAGAAAATTATGAGCGCTTAATTGATGAGCTGCACAAACGGGGTATTATGATAAATGCCAGTCTGGTCTTTGGTTTTGATCATGATTCTCCCCAAGTGTTTCAAAACACCCTGGACTGGTTAGTTAAAAACAAAGTGGAAACAATGACAGCCCACATTCTCACCCCTTATCCCGGTACAGTTTTATATCAAAGGTTCTTAGAAGAGGGAAGGATTACTGATTTTGATTTAAGTCATTATAATACTTCAAACGTGGTCTTTACCCCGAAACGGATGACTCAAGAAGAGTTACTCAAGGGGTATTTATGGATTTACAAAGAGTTTTACTCTTTTAAAAATATTTCTAAAAGGATACCGGATCATCCAAAGCAAAAAGTGCCGTATATTTTATTTAATTTATGCTATCGTAAATTTGGCAAAGTTATTTCTAAAATTGCCAGTTTTGGTTTGATGAATTCTTTAGGAAGGTTAGCAAGAAAACTGTCTTATCATATTGAATAAGTTCTTAGCGTAATGACCCTCTTGATTATGGTATTAACCAGAGCATCAACAGAGTCTGCTGATAATATCCTTTTTTACTTTATTGGTACAGGACGCCCAGGTTGACAGCCTCCCTCCGGGAGGCTTAAAATTATATTATTAAATTACGGAGAGATGCGCGATGATCAAAGAAATTATTTCCGGCAGAAATGGATATGACATCCCCTGCCTGAACAATCTATCCGGTGGCGAAAAACTGGCTGTTATCATCAGCCACGGCTTTGGGAGCAGCAAAGAGAGCCCAACCAACCAGGCCGTCTCTGCGGCCTTACCGAAGTATGGGATTGGCACGTACAGTTTTGACTTTCCCGCTCACGGTGAAAGCCCCGTAGACGGCAGGATGCTTCGCATCGGTAACTGCACAGGGGATCTTGCCGACGTTGAAGCCCATGTGCACAAATTATTGCCGGAAGCTGAGATTGCTTATTTTTCATCCAGTTTCGGCGCTTACATTAACCTAATCTATCTTGCTACCCGGAAACACGCAGGACGAAAATCCTTTCTGCGCTGTGCTGCCGTGGACATGCCGGGGATATTCAGGAGCAAAACAACACCGGAATACCAGGATCAGCTCGAAACCCAGGGTTTTGTGATGCTGGATAGGGGTTATCTCCGTCCGCTTAAGATTACACGTGAATTCCTAGCCGACCTTGATGGGCATAACGTGTTCAGCCTCTACCAGCCGGGCATGGCCGAACTTGGAATGATTCACGGTACTGCCGACGAAACCGCATCTATCGATGATACACGGCGTTTTGCCAGGCAATCCGGCGCAGAACTTATCGAGGTCAAAGACGCGGATCATCGCTTCCTCATCCCCGGAGGAATGGAGCAGGTCATTGATGCAGCGGTAAGATTCTTCACCAATCCGGTATAGGGATATGTGCAAAGCTTGAAGAAAAGTCTATTTAAAATTTTCTATTGACAAATCAATATCCGACCTTTAGAATGTCAATTAATATAGTTTTATTAACAGAAAATAGTTAACTGTGATGATAGGGGAAAGTAAATTGACTTTCTGATTCTCCAGAGAGCCGGGTAAGGTGAGAGCCGGCATGAAGAAACCTTTTGAAGTTCCCCCTGGAGCTATCTGCTGAATGCCTGATGGTTAGTAGGTATGATCGGATCTTCCACCGATAAAAGGAAGCGGGTATAAAGGTGTAAGACACCTCGTACCTTGTAAGCGGGTTAGCTTTAGGCTTGCCAATTAGGGTGGTACCACGGGAACCTCTCGTCCCTTTTATTAGGGATGAGGGGTTTTTTTAATTTCAGTTGAGAGAAAGGGGGGCTAAAACAGATTGAGAGTAAATAAAGGAGTGATGAACGGAAGCAAAATTATAATAAGAAATTAATTTAGAGAGAAAAAAATGGTTGAAAATCAGTACAAACTGAAATCCAACCGAAAAGAAAACATACCAAGTATAGTTTAATACAACCAGTAACCTAGTCAAGCTTAAATTTAAGAGGAGAGAGGAGATTTACTTAAATGAAAAATAAATCAGTTTTAATACTATTGGTTTTGGCCGTTTCGATAGGCTTATTATTAACGGGATGTGCATCCCAAGGAAATAACGAAGAGAGTTCTTCCGGCGAGGAAGCAAATGATGCCGTAACGATTGGTATTATCCAAATCGTCGAGCATCCGTCTCTTGATGCAGCCCGGCTGGGTTTCTTGGATGCTTTAGCGGCAGAAGGTTATGAAGAGGGCAAGAATCTTACTGTTAACTATCAAAATGCGCAGGGAGATATGCCTACTCTCAATACAATTGCCAAGAATTTAGCAGCCGAAGGAAACGACCTGGTTTTAGCCATTGCCACCCCCTCTGCGCAGGCGATGGCAAATGCCGGCAAGAATAGTTCTTTGCCGATATTATTTACAGCAGTTACCGATCCTGTTGCGGCCGGATTAGTTAAATCGATGGAAAAGCCGGACACCAATCTCACCGGTACCACGGATATGGCTCCTGTAAAGGATCAAATAAAACTGATCCAAGATATAAAGCCGGATGTAAAAAATATCGGCGTTATTTATAACACCAGTGAAGTAAACTCGGTGGTTCAGGTGGAACTGGCGAAACAAGCAGCAGCTGAGCTAGGGTTAAATATCGTTGAAAGCGTGGCAACCAATAGCAGTGAAGTTGACCAGGCAGCAAAATCTTTAGTAGGGAAAGTTGATGCGATCTATGTACCGACGGACAATGCAGTAGTATCTGCTCTGGAATCAGTAATAAATGTAGCAAAGAAAAACAAACTCCTGCTAGTGTCCGCAGAAAATGACAGTGTCAAGCGGGGCACAGTGGCGACCATCGGCCTTGATTATTATAAACTAGGTGAACAAACTGGGAAGATGGCTTATAAAATTTTATCCGGTGCAGGAAAACCTCAGGATATGCCTGTTGAATCCCAAGAGGGAAATCAGATCACAGTCAACCAAAAAGCAGCTGCCGACTTTAATGTCATAGTGCCGGAAAGCATTTTGGGAAAGGCGACAGAAGTCATTAAATAATCAGGGTGGTGACAAGGGAATGTATCTGTTTGTGGAAACTTTGGAGCAAGGACTGATCTACAGCTTAGTAGTACTGGGCGTTTATTTAAGCTTCCGAATCTTAGATTACGCCGATTTGTCAGTTGACGGTACTCTTCCTTTAGGCGCGGCCGTCGCTGCCAGTATGATTGTCGCCGGTTACAACCCTTGGTTGGCTACTGTTATGGCCACAATAGCCGGTATAATTGGAGGATTTATTACCGGATTCTTGCACACGAAATTTAAGATAAACCCTCTGCTTACCGGGATTTTAACCATGACCGCACTTTATTCAGTGAATCTTGAGGTGATGGGCAGAGCCAATATTCCTTTATTAAACCGGGATATGATCTTTATGCCAATTTTCGGACTGGAGGAAGGAACCTTTACTCTTGGTCTCTTAATAGGAATAGTAGCACTACTGGTCTTTTTGCTTTATCGTTTCTTGGACACGGAAGTGGGTCTAGCCCTGAGGGCTACCGGAAATAACCGACAAATGATCACCAGCTTGGGCGTAAATACTGATAATATGAAATTGTTAGGTTTGGGACTGTCTAACGGGATGGTTTCCTTGAGCGGTGCTTTGCTCGCTCAATATCAGGGGTTTGCAGATATAGGGATGGGCATAGGTACCATCATCGGAGGCCTGGCATCACTGATTATCGGTGAAGTACTCTTGAGTAACGGCAGCATTTTAAGGGATTTGATCGCTGTAGTTTTTGGCTCTATTATTTTCCGCATGGTTATTGCCTTAGTGCTTTGGTTAGGTTTACCTCCGGCTTATTTAAAACTTATGACGGCTGTTATAGTGATAGCTGCCTTGGCCGCTTCCAATATCAAAGCTATCGGACTAAAAAAGGAGAGCCCTGTTTATGCTGACAGTAACTAATGTAATTAAAATATTTAATTCGGGAACGGTAAATGAAAAGAAGGCATTAAACGGAGTCAAACTGCACCTGAAAGCAGGTGACTTTGTTACAGTAATTGGGAGTAACGGTGCGGGGAAAAGCACATTAATGAACGTCATCTCCGGGGTCTTTCCAATAGAACAGGGAAAGATCATAATCGATGGTTTAGATGTAACCTGTCATCCGGAATACCACCGGGGGAAAATTATCGGCCGAGTCTTTCAGGATCCGATGATGGGTACGGCGGCAGGTATGACAATCGAGGAAAACTTGGTTTTAGCTTTGAGACGGGGTCAAAAAAGATCGATCACTAAAGCAATCAAAACGAAAGATCGTGAGCTCTTTCGAGAAAAACTAAAGCTTCTGGGATTGAACCTTGAGCATAATTTACAGCAAAAAGTAGGATTACTCTCCGGGGGGCAGCGCCAGGCTTTAACACTTTTAATGGCAACGCTGACTAAGCCAAAATTACTGTTACTGGACGAACATATCGCAGCCTTGGATCCTAAAACTGCTCATCAAGTAATGGAATTAACAAAACAAATTATTAAAAGCAATCAAATCACAACTTTGATGATCACCCATGATCTCCATCAAGCCCTGGCCGTGGGTAATCGCACCATTATGATGCATGAGGGGGAAATAGTTTATGAATTAAAAGGTGACGAGCGGAAAAAAGCAAGTGTCTCTACGCTGCTGTCACTATTTGAAAAAGCGCGTGGCCGGGAGTTCTCCAATGACCGAATGATGTTGATCTAAAGATTTGAGTTGTAAAAAAAGTTCCGTTTTTAGGCCTTGTTGCCTGAAGACGGAACTTTTGCGATTTTGATATCTCTTCACCCTCCGGCAGATCACTTAATAGGGTACAGGTATAATATATTTTGTCTTCTTTTAATATTGTTCTCCTGTAATAAACACCCCAATGCCTGCTCCGAGTAAGGTAGAGAAAATGATCGCCCAAGAAGTAGCCATGAAATTAACAAGTATCACATTGATAAGCACAGCCAAAATTACTACTGCCCCAAGCCTTATGTTGTTTTTAACATTAGGAACCAACAGGCCGATAAACATAGCATAAAGTGCTATTCCTAAGCTATCCGAAATTATCTGAGGCAGAAGCTGAGAATATGAGTTTCCTACTTTCCCTACGCACATTGACCCTTTTCGCCTTTCCGATGTAAATGATATTTCCCAATGAGCCATCATCAGATAGACACCGGGTTTTGGGGGAAGGTCTTTGAGTGTTTCATATTTCAATGTCCATTATATCATAGGAATTAACCCTTATATTTACGGCTTGGCGGAAAGACCATTACTAATCAAAAAAATTTTAGCCCTATTTTGGTTGATAATAGCCGGTTTTATTTTATTAGTAAAAAACGCCCAGGTTGACGGCCTCCCTACGGGAGGCTTAAAATTATATTGTTAAATTAAATAAATGAAGCTTGCAAAGGGATTAGTTGGAGTTATAGAGGCATCTCTAGCCACTGGAATTAAAACAGGAAAACCAGGGTTTCTTACGGAGAAAACTTTACCTTGACCGCTAGAGTAGATATTGTAATAATATAATTAAATGTGTCGAAACTCTCTATTTAAAAAATCTACATATAAATGGTAAAATATACATGGGTATATTTACTAAATATTGACAATATTAATATAAAAAGTAATTTAGGAGTGTGCCCGTTATGGTTAAATTTCGAAGAAGGAGGGGCGATACTGTGAACGCGGCAGAGATCGTTAAACGCCCATGTACGCCATCAGAATCATTAGCCCAATCCTTAAAAGAGATGATGCTAATGAGAAAAGGTCAACTGAAGAAAAAAACATGGGATGAATGTAGAAATGAACTTGATAAAAAATAGTGGTTATGGATTATAAAGTATATGTTACAAAAAAATTTGAGGATGATATTAAGTATTATAAAAAGAAAAAACATTACAACAAGATTTATGATGACATTAACGATGTAA
>JBMNTN010000025.1:0-27371 GCA_050945755.1 Bacillota bacterium
TAGCCTATCGCTATATCTCTTAATATATTAATTAGGCAGATTTGCTTCTTTCCCTGCAAGATAAATATTATTTTAAAATGCAAAGAATAAACCACACCGGATGATGTATAGGAGGAACCTACAACCTGTAATTTGGTGCTTCCTTCGTTACCTGTACGTCATGAGGATGGCTCTCAACCATACCTGCTGCTGTAATCCTAATAAACCTGCCATTACTTTTTAGATGAGAAATGTTGGGTGTGCCACAATAACCCATTCCTGCACGTAACCCGCCAATCAATTGAAACACCGTTTCCGACAATTGCCCTTTATAAGGTACCCGGCCTTCAATCCCCTCGGGCACTAGTTTGGAGTCATCATCTTGGAAGTAGCGATCTTTGCTGCCATCTTTCATCGCAGCTATTGAGCCCATGCCTCGATATACTTTATAACTCCTTCCCTGATAAATCTCAATGTCTCCCGGGCTTTCTTCCGTTCCGGCAAAGAGACTGCCAATCATTACCACATCAGCTCCGGCACCAATTGCTTTGACCACATCACCAGAGTATTTTATTCCACCATCACCAATAATGGGAATGTTGTATTTACCCGCTACTTGGGCACAATCATAAATTGCCGTAACCTGGGGTACACCAATTCCGGCAATAACCCTGGTAGTGCAAATAGAGCCAGGCCCAACACCGACTTTTACCGCATCGGCACCGGCTTCTATTAATGCTTTTGTCGCTTCCCCTGTTGCCACATTACCGGCAATAACATCCTTTTCCGGAAAAGCTTTTTTAATTTTTTCTACCATTTTAATTACTCCCAAAGAATGTCCGTGTGCCGTATCCACCACGATAGCATCCGCTCCGGCTTTAAAAAGTGCTGTAGCCCGGTCAATGGTATCAGCAGTAACCCCTACGGCAGCTGCCACACGCAGACGTCCTTTCTCATCTTTGGCCGAATTAGGATACTGCCTGGTTTTCTCAATATCTTTAATCGTAATGAGGCCTCTTAAATAACCTTTGCTATCAACAATTGGCAGCTTTTCTACTTTATGCCTTTGGAGAATCTCCTGAGCTTCTGTCAAAGTAGTCCCGACAGGGGCAGTAATTAATCCGTCCTTAGTCATTACATCGTAAATTTTTTTAGTAAAGTCCTTCTCAAAGCGCAGGTCTCTGTTAGTAAGAATTCCAACCAATTTACCCTCTACCGTAATAGGTACACCGGAGATATGATATCGTTCCATAATGGCTAGTGCTTCATTGATGCTGTGATCCGGTGACAAGAAAATTGGATCAGTAATAATACCATGCTCGGAACGCTTTACACGATCCACCTCCTGTGCCTGTTTCTCAATAGACATATTCTTGTGGATGACACCAATGCCCCCCTCTCGGGCTATGGCAATTGCCATCCTACTGGTTGTTACTGTATCCATTCCCGCACTCATCAGTGGAATATTTAGTTTTATTCTATTGGTAAGAGATGTCGAAACATCAACGTCTTTAGGCAATACGGAAGACGCACTGGGAATTAATAAAACATCGTCAAAAGTCAGTCCTTCTTCTTTTATAAATTTATCTTTCATCATATTTCACTCCCTTTATCTCAAGCAGGCAAAAATATTTTACCTATTATAGCACAACTATTATTTAGTTTCCATGAAACAACCAATTATTATAAAATTTTAAACTTTCTATTTTTTATCCAGTAGTATAGTCGAATTTTTAAACCATCCCGCCAAATTCTCCTTGTCCATGGGATTAAAAAAGTAAATCCAAAAATATCGGTTAGAATGCCTGGCGTCAAAAGTAATGCGGAACCAATCAATATTAAGCAACCGTCCAAAACTTCATTACCGGGAACCTGGCCTTGGTTAATGCTTAACCTAAGCCTACGCAGTGTCTGCAGTCCCTGTTGTTTGACCAAATAGACGCCAACAAAACCAACAAAAATAATAAAGAGAAAGGTATCAAGAAATCCTACCTTTTGACCGAGGAGAATAATTACATACAATTCCAAAACGGGAACAAATATAAATAGAGGCAAGAGGCGAAGAAACAAAGAAGATCACTCCAATTGAAAAAGGTCTTCTTTACTATTTTAACCAAATATTAATTAAAGAATAATGTTTTGGATTAAAGGATACAATGCTTCACATACTAAAAAAATCAGGATAAATAATGTTTCAGAAATCTCCGCCAAGGCACCGTATGTATCCCCGGTTAGTCCGCCCAGTATTTTTACCAGGGAACGGCAAACCAGCCAGCAAATCAATATAGTTAACCCCAAAGGAATTAATGTCAGCCATTGATTTAAAACCAGAATTGGGCAGATTACAAAAAAGGTGGCTAAAGGAAAATCCCACCTGCGTCGATGTTTTATAAAAATTTGGCCTAAACCTTGCTTACGCGCTCCGGGAAAATAAAGAATGGCAAAAACCAATATCCACCTGGAAATAATAAATGCCATAGGAATAACCCAAAATGTTTTGAGACTTTCCAGTACCATTTGGTATGAAACAAACTTTAAAAGAAAAAAACTAATAGCAGCCGTCACTCCATGAGCTCCCACCCGGCTGTCCTTCATAATTTCCAGCATTTTTTCCCGATCCCGGGCGGAAAATATCCCATCAACCGTATCTAAGAATCCATCAAAATGCAGTCCACCTGTTAAGATTACTCCAGTCAGAATAGCCGCCACTGCACCGAGTTGTTGGTTAATCCAACCAAAAGCAAATAAAGCTATAGCGACCGAAAGGCCAATCATCAGACCAACCAGGGGAAAATAACGGGAAGTCCTTGCCATATCTTTTTCATCATAAGTAAAATTAATTTTAAGAGGAATTCGGCTAAGAAAAGTTATAGCAATAACAATACTCCTGAACATGTAATGCACTTCCTTTATGACGATAGAGATGAAGCTGATTTTGTAAACTAAAAAGCCTCAGCCTTCGAGCTGAGGGATAAAGCAAATATAATTTCTCCCTTTATTGAAGGTAGCCTGTCAAGACATTTTGGATTGCATTTGTTCTTCCAGTTCCATAATCCTCCGGTTTTTTATCAATAATGTCTGGGCGTAAAGGGCATTATGCCGTTGGAGTTTCCGGTTTTCCTTCTCCAATTTTGTTAACACACAATTTTTTTCTTTTTCCAGCTTCTCTACCAGATTCATTAGTACACGTCGACTCACTCTTAAGTGTTCGACCCTTTGTTCCAGTTCCTCAATTCTATTTTTCATTATCTGGTAATCACTCGCCATTCTTATCCCTCCCGCAAGCGGTCTCCTCTATAAAATATTATATTCGGAAAGAATGGCCTTTAGTAATAAAAACAATGGTAGGTTAGCCCTCTTAGCGGCAAATACCTGCAGATAAAATCCTATTAGCAGCCTCAAGCAAGCGTTCTTCCTCACAAACAAGGGCAATGCGCACATACCCCTCACCTAATCTGCCAAAAGCAATCCCCGGGGTGACTACCACACCGGTCTTCTCAAGCAGTTCAATGGTAAAAACTTTGGAATCTTGGTAATTCTTTGGCAGTGGAGCCCAGATAAACATGGTGGCTTTTGGTTTTTCAATTTTCCATCCACCCTGTGCTAATTTATCTAACAAAACGTCCCGCCTTTTCTGATAAGTAAGCGCATTTTCCCGCACATTTTCTTGACTTCCGGTTAGAGCTGCAATACCGGCAATTTGCACAGGTTGAAATATACCATAATCAATATTTGACTTAAGACGCCTTAAAGCATCGATAACTTTGCTGTTTCCCGTTAAAAAGGCAATTCGGCACCCAGCCATGTTATAGCTTTTAGAAAGCGAGTGAAATTCCACCGCCACTTCTTTTGCACCTGGTGTTTCCAAAAAACTAGGCGGATTGTAACCATCAAAGGAAAGCTCTGAATAAGCCACATCATGGCAAATAATAATATCATGTTTTTTCGCAAAGCTTACAGCTCGGCTAAAAAAATCTAAATCGGCCACCGCGGTAACAGGATTACTGGGATAATTCAATATCATTATTTTGGCCTTTTGGGCAACTTCTTGGGGAATTGCTTCAAAATCAGGCAAGAATCGGTTTTCCTTAAGTAGCGGCATGTAAAATATTTCTCCACCGGCAATTAATGCTCCGGCCGAATAAACCGGATAACCCGGATCCGGTATTAGGGCTATATCACCAGGATTTAAGAATGCAAGAAATATATGGCTTAATCCATCTTGAGAACCCATTAGACTGAGCACTTCTTTTTCCGGATCTAAAGAAACATGAAAACGTTGGTAATACCAGTCAGTAACAGCTTTTTTAAAAGCCGGCATGCCTTCTGAAAGAGCATAACCATATTTAGTCCCATCATAAACCGCATCAGCCAGGGCGTTTACAATGTGGGGAGCCGGCTCCCGATCAGGACTGCCCACACTAAGATTAATAATGTCCTTCCCTTTCGCTGCCTGTACTTGGACCAATTGATCTATTTCCGAAAATATTCCTGTCGTTAAATTTGCTAATCTATCAGAAATTTGCATCTATATCTTCCCCCATGTTGCTAATTGACGTAAGTTTTCAACTACCCTGGAAGAAACAGTCTTACTCCCCAAGGAAAACCTATTCATATCTTTATTGCTTCCATGAAAATCCGACCCACCTGTTGCTACTAGGCCTAATCTGTCCGCCAAAGAACAATATTTTTTTTCTTCATCCACCCCATGTTCGGGATGATATACTTCCAGCCCCTTTAGACCATGTTCTTTTAGCTTAAAAATTAATTTATCAGTTCTGGTAAGCCCAGGATGAGCCATTACGGGCACACCTCCGGCCCGGGAAACAAAATCTACTGCTTCTTTCGGTGTTAATTTTTCACGAAGAACATAAGCAGGACAACCTCTCCCGATCAATCGTTGAAAAGCTTCCTGTACCGAAGATATATAACCTTTTTTCATGAGCAGGTATGCTAGGTGAGGTCTACCGACTGATCCTTCACCGGATAGAGACAACACCTCGTCTTTGTCAACATCATAACCCAATTTCTGCAGTTTATCAACCATCTTTCCAAGACGAGCAACCCGAGCATCCTGGAGATAACGCAATTTTTCAACTACCCAGAGGAGGTGATAGTCCAAATAGTACCCCAGTATATGTATCTCAGTATTTTGGTACTGGGTACTCAGTTCAATTCCCGGAATAACATGGAACTGATACTTTTCTCCCAGTTTAATCCCTTCGTCCAAGCCTTCAATTGTATCATGATCAGTGATTGCAATGCCTTCCAGGCGCAGTTTTATAGCTAATTGAATTATTTCTTCTCCGTTTAGAACACCGTCTGAAGCTGTGGTATGTACATGTAAGTCAAAACCAGGCACGCTATCACCTTACCTTCTCATAAAAATTTTAATTATTAATCAGAGAGCACATCCCGAAACAATCGCAAAAAATTCTTCCCCATTATTTTTTCTATATCTATCATACTGTATCCTCGTTTCAAAAGGCCATCAGCAATCTTAGGGATTTGACATACATCTTCTAATCCCAAAGGGAGTTGATCAGTGCCGTCAAAATCCGAACCCAGCCCGACATAATCAGTGCCGACCAGGGAAGAAATATAATCAATATGTTTTAACACATCTTCTACTTCAGCTTTCTCACTAGTTAAGAAGTCGGGAACAAAACTTATTCCCATCACACCCTTGTTTTGTGCCAATGCTTTGATTTGCTCATCTGAAAGATTACGCTTATGGGGTTGAATCTTTTGGCAATTGGCATGAGAAACCATTAAGGGGTGCTGAGCATGTTCTAAAACAGACCAAAATCCCTTTTCCGAAATATGGGATAGGTCAATAATCATACCCATTCGGTTCATTTCTTTTACTACCTCTATGCCAAACTTTGTTAACCCCCCTCCCGAAGACCAATCTAAAACTCCGTCGGCAATTTCATTTCGATTATTCCATGTCAAACAAATACTGCGCACTCCCAGACGATACAAAAGCCTAAGAATATTTATATTTCCGGTTAAAATGTCTCCACCTTCAACAGCTAAAAGGGCAGCAGTTTTATTATCAAAGCCGATGTAGGATAAATCCCCCCTTGTTAAAACAAGTTTAATATATTCCTTATTTTTTTCTATCTCTTGATGAAATTTTTCAATTAGCTGAAGCCCTTGATATAAGACATGGTAAGGTCGAAAATTGGAACTGACAAAAACGGCGAAAACCTGTAGATCAACAATACCTAGTAACCGTTTGATGTCCAGATGTGCTCTATCCCCTAAATCAAATAAACCTTTATTATCTATTGCTTTTAAAATAGTGTCGCAATGAGCATCAACAACAATTATCTTCGTTCCCTCCCTCTGGTTATAATTCATTATTGTCCAGATAAAAATTTTCCAATAGTAAACATAACTTCGTTTACTATTGGAAAATTTTTAACAAAACAAAACTTATAAAACTACTAATTCCCAATTATAAAGTAACATGTTTAGCTAACTTAGCGTGGTTCAACAATCAATTTAATGGCCGTTCTTTGTTCCCCATCAATCACAATATCTGTAAAAGCAGGGATACAAATTAAATCCACACCACTGGGAGCAACAAAACCACGGGCAATTGCCACTGCCTTCACAGCTTGATTTAAAGCTCCGGCCCCGATAGCTTGTATTTCAGCCCCACCACGTTCCCTCAGGACTCCAGCTAATGCTCCGGCGACCGAATTTGGGCTGGATTTAGCTGAAACTTTTAACACTTCCATGAATTATACCTCCTTAACTTGGTCGATTATTATTGCATAGCCTTACATCTCTAATATATTCGCGGAGGTACAAAAAAATCCTTTTGAAATATGGGTTTTTTTGCATAAAATTCAAATTTCTAATTTAATAACATTCCAAAATACTCTGAACTCTTTGGATACTTGAAACTCTTCCGCTTTGGTCGATATCCAAGACGACACCATTCAACTGAATATCACCAGCAGCAATCTCAAAGCGAACCGGGAGTTGTGTAGTAAATTTTTTTATAATCAGGTCTTTATCAATTCCCAAGACAGAATCTCTCGGGCCGGTCATACCCACGTCGGTAATGTATGCCGTTCCCCTCTTTAACAAACGTTCGTCTCCGGTTTGGACATGGGTATGGGTTCCTAAAACAGCACTGACCCTACCATCTAAATACCAACCCATAGCATTTTTTTCCGAGGTGGCTTCAGCGTGAAAATCAACAATGATAATAGGAGTGATCTGTTTAATCTCTTTAAGGATTGTATCAACTACCTGAAAGGGGCAGTTTAGAGAGGGAAGATATATCCTACCTGCTAAATTTATCACAGCAATTTTTGTTTCTTTGTCCAGTGAATAAATATTCCATCCAAGACCCGGTGTTCCTTGAGGGTAATTAGCCGGACGCAGTAGACGCCTTTCAGAATCAATAATGTCAAAAATCTCTTTTCTATCCCACACATGGTTCCCCATGGTAATTACATCAATACCATAATTACTCAGTTCCTGAAATATTTTCCGATTTATGCCCTTTCCACCTGCAGCGTTTTCCCCGTTGGCAATGGTAAAATCTATGTTATATTTCTTCTGAAGAGAGTTAATTTGCCTTTCTATAATTACGCGGCCTGGCTTGCCTACAATATCTCCAATAAATAAAATTCGCAAAGAAAACTTCACCACTTTTTTATCTATTTATTAAAAACTAAAACTTTACCTTCTTCACGATAAGCAATTAGTTTCTTATCTGGCATCACACTTTTTATGTTTTCCAGCATATTTCCAATAATTTCATCCTGGAAAGTAAGATCTTCCTCCCAAATATCTTCATTGACTTCAGCAATTAATGTTTGATTAAAATGTATACCAAAAAGTTCAATAATGAACGAAAGTTCTTTCCGGGAGAGGGAATCAACGTCTCGTTTCATATCAACCACAGTATAATTATCACTGGTCTGCCATTCAATTGCTAGTTTTTTTGCTTTAATTTTTTCCAACTGGTGATATACTTTGACAGATTCCGTTAACTCTTTCGTAAAATTATTTATTTCCTGATCATTAAATGTCCCGGCAATAATAAACGTCAGCTTAAGTTCATGGGATTGGGGATCAAAATTAATGGTCCCAATTTCCGGGTAACGAACAAGAATAGAAATTAACAAACCCACACTATCCGAGACATCATCCCCATTTTTATATTTAAGTGACAAATCAGAGCACCACCTTTTATTCGGCAAAACTTATTCATTGTTCTGCATGCCCAATGATAATTCCTGCTTTCAACTAAAGTAATTATCCCGTTATATTATGGTAGAAAAGCATTCTTTTATCCTATTTTCCATTACCAAGAAACTTTAACTGTTAACATTTATTAAATTTAAAAGGAGAATCTCTTAAGGCTTTCGAGTTCTCATACTCAAGACTTAATGACTCTCCTTCTGTTTCCTGCGTTTTCCATCTCAAATATCCAACAATTCTTTGACTTTCATTAACAACGGTAAATAATAACTCAATATTAATTATTTAACTAATAATTAAATATTAATGAGGCAAAAACTTATTATACTAACTATTTAGCATAATCAACTGCCCGAGTTTCTCTAATCACGACAACTTTAATTTGACCTGGATATTCCAGTTCTCCCTCAATTCTTTTCACGATGTCACGAACTAACCTGACAGAAGTTGCGTCATCAATTTTATCAGGTTTAACCATAATCCGGATTTCCCGCCCTGCTTGAATTGCAAAGGCCTTTTCCACTCCGTCAAAGGAATCGGCAATTTCCTCCAGCTTCTCAAGGCGTTTTATATAAGACTCCAATGTTTCTCGTCTTGCTCCCGGCCTTGCTGCTGAAATAGCATCTGCAGCTTGAACAAGAGCCGCTTCAATTGTTTTCGTTTCAATATCACCGTGATGAGCAGCAATAGCATGTACCACATCAGCAGATTCTCGATATTTTTTAGCCATGTCCGCCCCGGATACTACATGAGGACCTTCTATTTCATGATCAACTGCCTTTCCAATATCATGAAGCAATCCTGCTCTTTTCGCAAGTTGGACATCAACACCTAGTTCGGAAGCCATAACTCCGGCTAGGTGAGACACTTCAATAGAATGGTTTAGGACATTTTGCCCGTAACTGGTTCTAAAACGCAGTCTGCCTAAGAATTTTACCAGTTCGGGATGGAGGCCATGAACACCTGTATCAAAGGTTGCTTGCTCTCCCTCTTCACGAATACGCTGGTCTACCTCTTTTTGTGCTTTTTCTACCATTTCTTCAATTCGTGCCGGGTGAATCCGTCCATCCAAAATTAACTTCTCCAGCGCTACTCTGGCAATTTCCCGCCGAACGGGGTCAAATCCGGAGAGGATTACCGCTTCCGGAGTATCATCAATAATCAAATCTATCCCTGTTAGAGTTTCTAAAGTTCTAATGTTACGTCCTTCTCTGCCGATAATTCGCCCCTTCATTTCATCGTTCGGCAAAGCGACAACGGAAACGGTTGTTTCTGCTACATGATCAGCAGCAACCCTTTGAATTGCCTGAGTGATTACTTCCTTTGCCCTTTTATCTGCCTCTTCTTTCGCCCTGGTTTCAATTTCTTTAATCAGGATTGCAGTTTCATGTTTAATTTCTTCTTCAACATTAGAAAGTAAAATTTGCTTTGCTTGTTCTGAGGTTAATCCTGACAAACGTTCCAGCTCGGCTACCTTTTGTTCCTGAAGTTCAGTAATTTTGTGCAGGCGAGATTCAATTTCCTGCTCCTTTTTATTAAAGGATTCTTCCTTTTTTTCCATAGTCTCTGTCTTGCGATCAAGGGTTTCTTCCTTTTGAAGAAGTCTCCGTTCCAGGCGAGCCAATTCGTTGCGCCGATCCTTATTCTCTTTTTCTGTCTCAAAACGCATTTTATGGATTTCTTCTTTTGCTTCGACTAAAGCTTCCCGTTTTTTTGCTTCCGCATCTTTTCTGGCCTCTTCAATAATCTTATCAGCTGCTTCTTCCGCTGATTTTATTTTGGCCTCTGCCAAAGATTTTCTCAAAAAGTACCCAATCCCGAAACCGATTACTAACCCAATTAAGATATCAAGAATATAATATAACACATTTTCACCTCCTAGCATTAACAAATTAGTTTTTAAATAAAGTTCTTTAGATAATTGCAAGGACTGTGTTATCAGGTATAGCAGGGAATACCCCTAGCCTGATAATAAAAAAAACCGAGCAGAAACCCGGTTCTTTTAGAATATGAATGTGTACGTGCAGGGACTGGGGCCAAACTTCAGCATATGGCCTCCCAGCTATTTAAATTATATTTAAACAGAAAATATTATATGGCTATTCCGTTAATCGGTTAACTCACATCTCTAATTCTTCCGTACAAATATATAAAACCCGCAAATCGGCATCATATTCTAATCCTTGTTTCAGCAAGGATATTTTATTCTTTTTTTCCAGTAATGTCAAGTAATTTACTTTTTGGCTTCCTCCGCGAGCTGATTGACTAACCATCGGTCAAACCCTTTTCGATAAAGCTTTAACATTAATTTTTTTCGGTCTTCATCCGTAATCCTACCATCATGCAACTCCACTTTTGCCAATTGGCGAGCAATTAATCCCCGTAGATATACTTCTTCTGCTTCCAGGGGATAATATTGATCAAAATACTTTTCCAGGCTTTCTGGGGCAATTCCTTTAGCTAAAAGTTCTCTTTTTACCAGCCACCTACCGCGGGGAGAAACTTCCCGCCGATAATAGCACCAGCTTTCCATAAATCTAACATCATTAATGTAACCAAGATCTTCCAGGTAGGAAACTGTACTTTTTATCTCATCATTATTAAATCCCCGGCTAATCAACGCCTGTCGCAATTCCTCCCGGGAACGGGGACGATATTTTAATAGTCTCAAGGCAGTTGAAACTACCTTTCCCAGTTTCTCCTTTTTATTCATCTTCACTTTGCTTGGTACCTGAAGACCCTACACTTAACATATTAATAGTTTTAGATTTTTCTCGAATCTGTTTTTCAACTTCTTCTGCAAGATCCGGATGATTCCTTAAATATTCTTTAGCATTTTCTCTACCCTGTCCGATTCTTTCATCTCCGTATGAATACCATGCACCGCTTTTATTGATGATACTCATTTCTGTCCCAATATCAAGTATATTTCCCTCCTTTGATATCCCTTCTCCATAGATAATATCAAAATCAGCCTGTTTAAAAGGAGGTGCGACTTTATTCTTGACAATTTTCACCCGTGTTCTGTTACCAACCATCACTGTACCCTGTTTTAATGTTTCGGTGCGCCGTACTTCCATGCGAACTGATGCATAAAATTTCAATGCACGACCACCTGGAGTTGTTTCCGGGTTACCAAACATAACTCCAACCTTTTCTCTGATCTGATTGATAAAAATAGTTGTGGTATGAGATTTGCCAATACAGCCCGTTAGCTTACGCAGAGCCTGGGACATAAGACGGGCTTGTAACCCAACATGGGCATCGCCCATTTCTCCTTCCAATTCCGCCCGGGGAACGAGTGCCGCTACTGAATCAATCACAATCACATCAAGTGCTCCACTGCGCACCAGAGCCTCGGCAATTTCTAAAGCCTGCTCTCCTGTATCTGGCTGAGATACGAGCAAGTTTTCCAAATCTACTCCCAACCGCTGAGCATACATCGGGTCGAGAGCATGTTCAGCATCAATAAAAGCAGCTGTACCACCCATTTTCTGTGCCTCAGCAACAATATGTAAAGCAACAGTGGTTTTTCCGGAAGATTCCGGACCGAAAATCTCAACTACTCTGGACCTAGGTACCCCCCCTACCCCTAATGCAATATCAAGAGCCAGGGATCCAGTGGGAATTACTTCAACACTCATTTTAGCTGAAGCCTGTCCCATTTTCATAATAGAACCTTTACCAAACTGTCTCTCAATCTGATTTAAGGCAGCATCTAACGCCTGCAATTTATCTGACATACCCATCCCCCTTTAACAAACACAAGTTCGCCTAATGCTATTCTAATCGTTCTCTCATCCATTGTCAATAAGTTATAAATAAATTGTATGAATTTTCTTGTAAGTTGGTCCTTCCGGCCTTAAAATACTTTCCATTAAATTGACACAATCAACCTGCATTCTTCCCCACTCTTCCGGTGCTTGACCTTTTACCCGTCTAAGCAGTTCTTCACCGCGGGAAAAGTTCCTTTTAAACCGTGCAATCGTAATATGCGGAGAAAACTTCTTGTTATCTCCTTGAATTATGGAGGAATTAATTTTTTCTGCTAAGGTAAATAAGTCCGGTTCGGCAGTAATCCCAACCCAAAATACCTTTGGATGGTAATATCCGGGGAAAAAACCTACTCCCTTCAATCTAATGGAAAACGGTTGCAGATCACGGCAAATATCTGTTAGTTTCCTTTTTATATCTTTGAGGGCGTTAGCATCAATCTCTCCTAAGAATTTCAAGGTGAGATGAAAATTTTGTGGAGGAACCCACCGGATTTCCGGATATTCCTTCCGGTAACAAACCCCGATCCGCGCTAGATTATCCTTTATTTCTTGGTTTAATTGAATTGCGATAAAAGCTCTCATAATGCTAATACCCCGTATTGCCAAATCATATTGAAAGCCTGCCGGACCGTTGCCTGTCGAATCTCTTCCCTATTCCCCTGAAAATTAAATTTTTCACAGATACAGTCAGTCCTATGAGCTAAGGCCAAATATACCAATCCTACCGGCTTTTCTATACTACCACCTGCCGGTCCTGCAATACCTGTAATAGAAAGGCCTATGTCGGATTTAGCCAGCAATCGGACTCCTTGAGCCATGAGAATCGCCGTCTCGCGGCTAACTGCTCCATATTTCTCAAGTACTTCCCAAGGTACATTTAATAGTTTGTTTTTAGCCTCATTACTGTATGTCACAACTCCATAACCAAAGCACTCCGAACTTCCGGGTACAGATGTAAGAGCACCGCATACTAAACCACCGGTACATGATTCTGCTAATGCGATCGTTAAACCTTTTTCTTTTATCTTTTTTATGACTAATGCTTCTTCCATTTTTTCACCCCATATTCGTCTTTAGAGAATTCGCTGTAAAATTATTAAAAACCTTTTTTCACTTAAAAAAGCTAGCAAGCAATCATACGACATTTTTTTATTGACCTAATAGGACTGCCTATGATACGATAAAATATGTTGAAATTTGCATAATTACCTCTTATCAAGAGTAGGCGGAGGGACAGGCCCTATGATGCCCGGCAACCATCTGAATAAACAGAAACGGTGCTAATTCCTGCAGGTAATGTGCCTGGCGGATAGGAGTCAACCTGAAAATTGAACCTCTCTGCCCTGCCGGCAGAGTTTTTTATTTCTGAATTAAGGAGGCAGATTCTTGATTACCATCTCCAATTTAAAAAAAGTATATACGGCGAGAGGTATGGAGGTACATGCTTTAGAGGATGTCAGTCTCCATGTTTCCCCAGGCGAGATTTTTGGCATCATCGGCTTGAGCGGAGCAGGAAAAAGCACCTTGGTAAGGTGTATCAATCTGCTGGAAAAACCGACAGCAGGTACTGTTCTCGTGGATGGTGAAGACCTGACCCAGCTCTCCCAAAAAGAGTTACGCAGAGCGCGCCAGAAGATTGGCATGATCTTTCAACATTTTAATCTGCTCTGGTCCCGGACAGTAGCTGAAAACGTGGCATTTCCCCTGGAGATTGCCAATGTCCCAAAAGCTGCTCGTGAAAAAAAGGTCTTCGAGTTATTAAGTCTGGTGGGTCTGGAAGATAAGGCTAATAATTATCCTGCTCAATTAAGCGGGGGTCAGAAACAGCGGGTAGGCATTGCCCGGGCTTTGGCCAATGATCCTAAAATACTCTTATGCGACGAAGCAACTTCCGCTTTAGACCCGGAAACTACCAAGTCCATCCTCACGCTACTTAAAGATATCAACAAAAAACTCAATCTAACAATTGTTTTAATTACCCATGAAATGCATGTTATTAAGGAAATTTGTGATTCCGTGGGAGTGTTGGATCGTGGAATAATTGTTGAACAAGGATCGGTACTTGATTTGTTTACTAACCCAAAAACGGCCATGGCGAGAAATTTCATCAACAGCATTGTCAACACGGAAATTCCTCCGGTAATTAAGGAAAGACAATCCCATTCACTCCACCACGGAGAGCAGAGTAAAGTTATCCGAGTGAGTTTTATCGGAGAAACAGCCACTGAACCGCTAATCTCTTCCTTGGTGCAAAAATTTGGTATTCAAGCAAACATTTTGTATGGTAATATTGATCACATCAAGGACACCCTTTTTGGTTCACTGACATTGGAACTGCTTCCCGTGCCCGGCGGAGATGTTGACGACGCCATTAATTATCTCAAATCATGCAACTTGCAGGTGGAGGTGTTGGATCGTAATGGAAACCTTTTTTAGCGGAGAATTATTAGAGATTGCATCCATGCTGGGAGAAGCACTGGTAGAAACATTTTATATGGTCTTCTTCTCAACTGCAATTTCTTATCTCTTTGGACTACCTCTGGGAATAATATTGGTGATAACAGAAAAAGGACATATTGCCGAAAATTTGCCATTAAACAAAGTACTTGCTGCTGTAATTAATGCAACCCGTTCTCTTCCTTTTATCATACTTTTGGTTGCCCTCATTCCCTTTACCAAACTTTTGGTGGGAAAATTTATCGGCACAACTGCCGCCATAGTGCCTCTAACAATAGGAGCAATTCCTTTTGTTGCTCGTATGGTAGAGACCAGCCTAAAGGAAGTGGAATGGGGCCTGATTGAAGCTTCCCTGTCCATGGGCGCCAGTCCCTGGCAGTTGATTCGCAAAGTATTAGTCCCTGAAGCCCTTTCCTCTTTAGTAATGGGTGCGACAATTACTACCATCACATTGATTGGTTATTCCGCCATGGCAGGTTTTGTGGGAGGAGGTGGTTTAGGCGACCTAGGGGTCAGGTACGGTTTTTACCGCTACAGACCTGACATTATGTTCACGGTAGTGGTTACTTTAATTGTGTTGGTTCAGCTCTTGCAAATGATGGGTGATCACATTGCTCAAAAATTAAACAAAAAGAATTAAGATTTAAGGAGGTTTTATAATGAAAAAATTACTTGTCTTGCTGCTTGTTTTTGCTTTGGCCGGATTTGCTTTTGGCTGCAGCCAATCTGAACAGGCTCCAGTTGACGGCCAGGATAGCTCAGAACTTAAAGTCGTTAAAATCGGTGCTACTCCCGTTCCCCATGCGGAAATTTTAGAGTTTGCCAAACCTTTATTGAAAGAAAAAGGGATTGACCTTCAGATTGAAGTGATCAACGACTATGTTATTCCCAATAACGCCTTGGCCGCTGGAGACTTGGATGCAAACTATTTTCAGCATCTTCCCTACTTGGAAGATTTCAGTGCGGAAAATAACCTGGATCTAACATGGACGAAAAAAATTCACTTTGAACCTCTCGGCCTTTACTCTGAAAAAATCAAATCATTGGATGAAATCGAAGAAGGAGCGGAAATTGCCGTTCCCGATGATGTCACTAACGAAGCCAGAGCACTACTCCTGCTCCAAGATAACGGCTTGATCAAAATCGATGAAGCTGCCGGTTTAAAAGCCACAAAGAAAGATATTATTGAAAACAGCAAGAATATCGAAATAGTCGAACTTCCTGCTGAGCAAATTCCCCGAGCTCTTTCTGATGTGACCGCAGCTATAATTAATGGAAATTATGCTATCGGTGCCGGTTTAAGCCCAGATAAAGATGCCATTGTTGCGGAACTACCAGATTCTCTGGCAGCAGATACCTACGCCAATATTGTTGCTGTAAAAAAAGGTGATGAAAACCGTGAAGACTTAAAGGTACTGGATGAAGTTCTCACTTCTCCTGAAGTTAAGGAATTCATTGAAGGAAACTACCAGGGAGCCGTTGTTCCCGTATTTTAAAAACAAGAGCTCAATCAATCCCAAGAATATATGAAAACAAAAAATAAAACCCCAAGTCATTAAGATTTGGGGTTTTATTTATAGGGTATATATTGATTGATACCAAAGTGCAACTAAGGCTTCCTCCTGTGTCAAAAACATAGTGCAAGTTTTCTTTATGATTATTGTGTCAAACATTCAGCATTAGCTGGTTCTGCAGGTACCAGGGGAAAATATCCTTCCTGAAGGATTTCTCGCATCACTTCACCTGAAATACTTTCTTTTTCAAGAAGCATCTCGACAATTTTCTCCAGTGCTCGGGCGTGCTTGTTTATTAATTCTTTTGTCACCGTTTCTTGTTCCTTTAGTATCTTTTGCATTTCCTCATGCACCATTTGGTTGGATACAAGATCTGTGTCAATAATGCCTAAACCTGATAATCCACATTCAATGATCTGTTTTACTAAACTGACTGCTTGTTGAAAGTCTCCAGCCGCTCCGGAACTTCTATTCCCAAAAATCTTTTCTTCCGTCAACGCTCCACCAAGGCAAATATTGATTTGTCCTAAGAGAAATTCCTTCGTATAAAGATACTTATCGGAATCCGGAGCTTGGCGCATGTAGCCAAGAGCGTTCCCTCGGGAGGTAATAGTGACATAAGAAACAGAACCGTTTCTTGTCAGCTCACTCACTAGGGCATGTCCAGATTCATGATAGGCAATTCTTTTCTTTTCTTCCAGAGTCGGCTTTTTCTCAGCCTTCTCCCCCATCATTACTTTATCCACCGCTTCCTTAAAATGACGCTCTGAAATGACCTTTTCTCCTTCTCGCATAGCATAAATGGCTGCCTCGTTACAGACACTTTCCAGTTGGGCACCGGAAAAGCCAAATGTCTCCTGGGCTATTTTATTTAGTTCCAAATCCTCTGCCAGAGGTTTATTCCCTGTATGGATTTTTAGAATATGCTTCCGGCTTTTTACATCCGGAAGATCCACATTTACCACCCGGTCAAAACGTCCTGGGCGCAAAAGAGCCGGATCAATCAAATCGGCCCGGTTAGTCGCTCCAATAATTAATACCTGCACATCTTCATCATTTTTAATACCATCCATCTCCACCAGAAGCTGATTAAGAGTTTGGTCATATTCCAGATGGCTTGTGTGGGAACCTCTTTTTCCTCCTAAAACTTCTATTTCATCGATAAAAATTACCGCACCGGATTTTTTTGTTTTTCTTGCCTGCTGACGAGCAGATTCAAAAATATTCCGGACGCGCTGAGCACCGACGCCGGCATACATTTCAATAAATTCTGAGCCGGAAGCCGCCACAAAGACAGAATCGGTATATGTGGCCGATGCTTTGGCCAAGAGGGTTTTTCCGGTACCGGGAGGTCCTGTTAAGAGAATCCCTTTTAAAGGTCGAATACCCATTTCCTTAAACTTGTCAAGTTTAAGCATAAATTCCAGTGCCTCTTGAATTTCTTGCTTCGCAGGAGTCTGGCCCCCAATATCATTAAAACTAATGCTACGGGAATTAACAGTTACCCCAATACTATTATTTTTCACCAATCCTTTTTTCTGCACCATGTAATATACTGTATATCCTATTCCTGCCAATAGAATAATGGGAAAAATATCAAAACCTAGATACCCTAAGAACGCGGTAAGAGCGATCAACCCCCCGAAAATTATTTCCTTTCGCATCAACATCCCCCCTTATGTTGTCCGGTTTGCCATTTCTTGAACTGTCTGAGGACGATTAATTACTCTGTATAGATAATTGCTGCCTGACCTCAACTGCAGGTAGACTCTATTTTTATCAATAAAAACATCTGCTTCAGCCTGATTATCTTGAGCAAGCTGACCGACGTAAGTTTCCATCTCTATGAAATTGCCCCGAACCATTGCTTCCTCAATAACAATCTCGCATTTTTCTCCCAAGCGATCTAGCTTTTCCGTAGAATTACTGATTATATTTACCGTATATCCTTTGTTTTTGATAATTTGATCAACTTCTTTATAAACTGTTTTAATGTTTTCTACTTTACTTACTTGGATATTAATCACCTGTTCCTGATCAATAGTGATATCTTCAATTCCCGATACTGTCGCCAGTTGTTTTTCAAAACGGTCATCAACCAAAAGTGATTTTATCCCAAATTGTAGGCCGACCAGTAAGCCGAAAAAAAGACCGGCAAAAATCACGGTCCAAACAAAACTTTTTATATTTATTTTCATCTGATATCTTTCACCCCCATCATACGACTCTCTCATAAAAGTATAACATGAGGATAAGTTAAAAACCTTATGAAATGGATGGCAAATAAAAAAGCGCCTAAGCGCTTATTTTTTAAGAAGCCTTCTTGCTTTTATAAAATAATCTACCCCTGAGGCGATAGTAAAAATCACAGCTATATATAAGAGGATCTGGCCGATGGGAACTTGCCATGCACTAAAAGGGAAATCATGCAAGAGAATAACTACAATGGCAATAATCTGAGATACGGTTTTATATTTACCAAGCTTGGAAGCAGCAATAATTACTCCCTCTCCTGCAGCAATCGCTCTTAATCCGGTAACTGCAAATTCCCTGCTGATAATGACAATAGCAACCCATGCCTTAATATGATCTAGTTCTACCAGTGAAATAAGTGCAGCTGAAATTAATAATTTGTCTGCCAAGGGGTCCATAAATTTACCCAGATTGGTTACTTGCTTTCGGGACCGGGCAATATAACCATCCAAGCCATCTGTGCTGGCAGCAATAATAAAGACCAGGGCAGCCAAGTAATCACCGTATAAGGGTATTCTGGTGAGTAATATTAACATAAATATAGGCACTAGGAAAATTCTTGCTAAAGTCAGCTTGTTGGCCAAATTCATTACGCTTTAATCTCTCCTATTAAATCATAGATATCATAATCGCTTATCGTTACCGGAACAAATTGGCCAACTTTAAGGTCTCGGGCCTTTATGAACACCACACCGTCCACATCCGGCGCATGAAATTGCGATCTTCCAATAAAATATTCGGGATTACTAGATGATTTTCCTTCAATTAACACATTAATTGTTTTGCCAAGCCATTTTTTCTTATTTTCAAGAGAAATTTCCGTTTGCAAGGACATCAATCGATCATAGCGATCTTGTTTAATTTCTTCCGGCACTTGTTCCGAAAAGAGTGCGGCTGGAGTATCTTCTTCTCTGGAAAAAGTAAATGCGCCCAACCAATCAAATTTTACTTTTGAAACAAAATCCAGCAGGTTTTCAAATCTTTTCTCCGTTTCCCCGGGAAATCCAACCATGCAGGTAGTTCGTATTGCAGTTTGCGGAATTAGCTCGCGAATTCTCCCGATTAAACTGATTAAATCTTCCCGGGTTTCATGTCTACCCATTCTCTTTAAAATAAAATCATCGGCATGTTGGATTGGTATATCCAAATATTTGCATATATTGGGGTACGATGCTAAAACATTTAATAAATTTTTCGAAATTCTCGCCGGATAGCTATAAAACAAACGAATCCAAGGAACCCCTTCTTCTGCGATAAGTTTTAAAAGTTCCGGCAGTTTCTCTTCCCCGTAGATGTCCATACCATAATAAGTGCTGTCCTGAGCAATCAGATTAATTTCTTTTACTCCCTGCGAAAGGAGTTCTCTAACCTCCTGCCGAATGGATTCCATCGGTTTACTTTGGTACTTACCCCTCATCTGAGGTATAAGACAATAAGTGCACCGATTGTCACAACCTTCGGCTATTTTTACATATGCTAGATGACGAGGAGTCGTACACATTCTAAATTGATATAAATCTTCCCGGCATGGGGCAGAAAATTTAGTATTGCCTTTTAACTTTAAATCCAATATAGATACGATATTATGAAAATCGTTTGTCCCCAGCCAGCCATCAATTTCCGGGATTTCCCGTGCCAATTCTTCCCGGTATTTTTCAACTAGGCACCCTGTTGCCACCAGTACCTTACAGTTTCCAGTTTTTTTATATTCAGCCATGGAAAGAATCGTCTCAATTGACTCCTCTTTAGCAGAAACAATAAACCCACAGGTGTTAACAATGATGGCATCAGCCCTGTTAAAATCTTCTGTAATCTGATAATTATTTTCTTTCAAGAGACCAAGCATAATCTCACTATCGACCAAATTCTTGGAACACCCAAGACTTGCCAGCGCTATATTAAAGGTCAAACCTCATCCTCTTTTCTCTGATTAATTGTTAATGGTGTATTCTTTATCCACAACCTGGCCTGGCCGTCCTACCGGGTATTCAGTACCTTGGTTAGTGACAACCTCAACCGTTCCGGCATTACCGAATCTAATTTTTATTAGATTGTCACCGGTAAAAGTACGGGACTCCCCCGCGATAAGAGTACCACGAAAATTGTTTTTGCCATCTATACGCACATCCAACCAACAGCTGGCTTCTTTCACGTTTACCGTAACAGTTACCACTTGTTCCTGTTCTTCCTGATTTTTAGGCGGAGTTACGGGAGATTCCTCTTCGATATTTTCAGCAGGCTTATTTGGATTCGCCGAATCATTGGACGGCGTTTCAATTTCAGAATTATTTGGCGCTGACGGGGTATCAGGGTTAGGGTTATTAAATAAAACAGCCGCGCCGGCAACTAACAATACAGCACAGAACAAAAGTACCATCAACAACTTATTGCTATTTTTTCTCCTCGGTTTTGGAGGTGCTGTTTCTTCTTCAACGTAAGTTGTTTTTGTTCCATATTTTTCTTTATACTGAGAAACAAGCATTTCATCATCAAGCCCTAAAAATTTCCCATAGGTACGCAGAAAACCAATAACATAAACTCTGCCGGGTAGGGAATCGAAATCCTCACCCTCCAAAGCTGCCAGGTACTTAACCCGAATTTTTGTGGCATCTTCCACATCATGTAAACTAAGACCTCTTTCTAGTCTCGCCCTTTCTAATTCCTCTCCTATCTGGCTCATGACAATCACCTCGGGAATTATTTTGTAAAAAGTCTGTAATCACATTAGCCGCCTGATTTTCATCAACCGAACTGAGACTTAATTCGTACTTGGCAGACGGATGATCCGGATATTTGTAAAGAAGATCATAATACTTAACAAGCAGCATTTTCAACACAGAATATGTCTTTTCTTCCATGATCAAACTTTGCCATTCCTTAACTTTTTTGACTCCCAAATTTTTTTCCAAGTTGCCTAATGTCTTTGCTAATTCCTCTCTGTTTTTATCCACTTGATATTCTCTGATAATACGGTTAATTCTATGTTCCAATGTATCATATAACAGAATATGCCTGCCGGCTTTCATCTCATTAAATAGAAGAGTTGGTAATACTAATTTTCCAATCCTTTTGCTTTCACACTCGACAACTAAATAATCATTACTCTTGAATTTATGACATTCCCGCCAGATTAAGGATTCAAAATGTTTTTGGGTTGGTTGCTCCGGAAGGCCAACAGAGCCGAATACAGACCCTCTATGACCTGCCAGTCCTTCCAAATCGAGAACAGGCACCCCTCGCTCAGCTAATTTTTTTATAATATTCGTTTTTCCCGTACCCGTTAAACCATGCAATACAACTACCTGAAAAGGAAAATTATCCTGTGAAAAATAAGAACGTATCCAGCGTCGAAAAGACTTGTATCCTCCGTTCAGACGAAAAACATGTGTATTCATTAAATCAAGAACAGTCGCCAAAGAAAGACTTCTCATACCACCCCGCCAACAGTAAAGGATAATTTGCCGTCCTTCTCCTTGACTCTGTACTGAGTACACTAAACCAGGCAGTTTGGGGGAAAGTATTTTTAAACCTAACTGCCGAGCTTGTTTCGGGCTTTGCTTCTTATAAACTGACCCAATAAGTGCTCGCTCTTCATCGTTAAATAAAGGAATATTAATTGCTCCCGGAATATGATCCTCATTAAATTCACTTTCAGAACGGACATCGATAAACAGTGGGCGGGAAAGACTCAATGCTTTGTCAAATTCTATAGGCGTAATCATCATTCTTCTCCTGTTTTTCTCTGTCCTTTTAGGCTGCAGCTCATCTCCAGGATTGATGCTGCTCATTTTGATATTAAAAACAGTATAACAGAGCACCCGAGAGAAAACAACCAAATCCCCATTGCTACCCCGGGCTTTTACTGATTGCTACTCAATCTTTCATATTGCTCCATGCTAATAAGCACGCTTCTTGGTTTTGATCCCTCATAACCTCCGACGATTCCTCTACTCTCCAGCATATCCATTAATCGAGCAGCCCGGGAGTAACCAATGCGAAAGCGGCGCTGGAGAAGTGACACAGAAGCCTGTCCTGCCTCAATTACCATTTTAGCAGCATCAGAAAAAAGTTCATCCTCAAGAAGTTTTTCGTCTTTTTGGCTTCCAGTAATCGTTACCCCCTCAATATATTGTGGTTTTGCTTGTGCTTTTAAATATTGGACCAGCGTACCAATTTCTTGCTCGGAAAGGAAAGCACCTTGTACCCGAATAGGCTTAGCCGCACCAACCGGATAAAAAAGCATATCTCCCTTTCCCAAGAGCTTTTCTGCCCCCGCCATGTCGATAATTGTCCTGGAATCAATTTGCGACGATACAGCAAAGGCAATTCGGGATGGAATATTTGCTTTAATTAAGCCGGTAATCACATCAACTGAAGGTCTTTGGGTTGCTACCAATAGATGAATGCCCGCCGCACGAGCCATTTGCGCAAGCCTGCAGATTGAATCTTCCACATCGCTGGGTGCCACCATCATCAAATCAGCCAGTTCATCAATTACAACAACAATTTGAGGAAGTTCTTCCCCAGAACCTTGTTTTAACTCATTAAAACGATACAAATCTTTCACCCCGGTGGAAGCAAAAATATTGTATCGATTTTCCATTTCGCGTACTACCCATTTTAGAGACCCTGCTGCCTTTTTTAAATCTGTAATAACGGGGGATAGTAGATGAGGTAAACCATTATAATTAGTCAATTCCACCATTTTTGGATCTATCATGAGAAATTTGACGTCCCCTGGGCAGGCCTTGAAAAGAATACTGCAAATTAGTGTATTCATACAGACGCTTTTTCCGGAACCAGTTGCCCCGGCAATTAAAAGATGAGGCATTGAAGCTAAATCAGCGACTACTGAGTTGCCAGTAATATCTTTTCCTAAAGCAATTGTCAATTTAGATTTTGACTGAATAAATTGACTGCTTTCCAACACCTCGCGAAAACAAACAGTAGAAATCTCTTCCCTGGGGACCTCAATGCCAATTACCGACTTACCGGGTACCGGAGCTTCAATTCTAACGTCACGAGCAGCAAGATTGAGAGCAATATCATCTGCTAAGCTCAGTATTTTGCTTACCTTAACCCCTGGACATGGCTGCATTTCATACCTGATAACAGCCGGTCCGCAACTAACCTGGGTAACCTTTACCTTTACCCCAAAACTGTCTAATGTTTCTTCCAGTAAATGAATCCGGTCAGTAATATCTTTGCTGATGCGTGGGTTCTTCACCTTAACACTTTCCTGCAAAATATCAATGCTTGGCAAGGTATAATTACCAATATTGTTAGCATTATCTTCAGCTTGGTGCTTATCTTGACTATCTTCAATATTCTGTTGAGGAACAATCTCTAATGGTGGGGGAACTTGGTTAACCTTTGCTTCTTCTCCTTTCCAGACTTCTTCTTCGTCGTGGAACATTTCGTCGTGGGAAATAATCACCGGCACATCTTGTTCCTCATTTTTCTTAATTGATTTTTTTTCCGATTTTTTTTTAGGCTTAAATTCTACTTCCTCCACATCTTCATAGAGAAAATTTAACAAAAAACCTTTTACCGACCGATAAACAGCCAACGTTTTAGACCATATTTTTTTCAATATCCCAGCTAAAGAAATATCGGTAATTAACAGAACGCTGACTATCGTAATAGCGCTAATAATTACTAAAGAGCCAATTCGGCCAAAACCTGTCTTTAGTAGCAAACAAATGACTGCTCCGGTTAATCCTCCGCCACTTCCCTGTACTCCAAGTGCTAAGTATGTTTTAGTGTCTGGAGCATTTATCGGGAAATGTAACCAAGCTAAACCTGCTAAAAATAGCATAAACATGCCAAAAATCTTTTGTTTTAAAATGGTTTTTGATTTGCCCCTTATCATAATAAAACCGGCGGTTCCCATAATTAAAGGAAATAAATATCTTCCGTTTCCGGCAACCCCTGCTAATACTCTGACGAGAAACCCTCCCACAGCGCCGGCTCTAGACGAATTCGGTGAATAATACCCAACCGGCACCAGCCAAAAACTGACGAGAAGCAGAATAGATAAAGCGATCAGTGCTATCCCGATGATTTCGTTTTTCAGCCCTTCTTTTAGTCCATGAGAAACCTTTCCGGCCAAAGCATGTCGCCTCCCTTTCAGATGACATTTGTTTCGATACTATAGAGCAAAATTCCTTTAAAAAAGCGCAACTCTCTGTTGCGCATGTTTAAAGCAGTAAAGGTCAATTGTCTTTACCATGCGATTGTTAGACCAGGTTTATTTACGAAATAAATAAACCCTCTTAGATATCATGCTTTACCACACTGGCAATATTTGTAGAATGGTCACCTACCCGTTCAAAATTGCTGATGATGTCCAGAAAAATCACACCGGAATGGGGTATACATTGACCTTCGTTTAGACGTGTTATGTGATTGCGACGTAACCTCTTTTCCATTTCGTCGATTTTGGGTTCGTTTTCCAAAACCTTATCTGCAAAAGATATATCATTGTCCTTTAAACTTTGCATAGCGGCTCTAAAAGTATCCGAGACAAGCTTATGCATTATCTTTAATTCACTAAGAGCATATTCAGTGAAGTAAATATCCTCTTCCATAGATATTTCGGCTAAATGAGCAATATTATGGGCATGGTCACCCACTCTTTCAATATCGTTCACTGCATGCAAAAGGCCGGAATGTAAAGAGGACGATGATTCCGTAAGGCCCCTATTTTGGGAAATCCTGGCCAAATACTCTGTAATATTTTCCTCCAGCTGATCAATTACATCTTCAATTTCTAACACATCCTGCAGGAGCTTAGTATCACGGTTTACAAAAGTACGCATCGCATTGTCTAAATTATCTGCGGCAAGTTCGCCCATCCGGATAATCTCTAAATTAGCCACAGAAATAGCAATAGACGGGGAGCTTAACACTCTTTGATCCAGATAAATTGGCCCTTTTTTAATTATTTTTTCTTCTCCGGGAACAATTTTGGTGACAAAATGGGCAAAATAAGAAATCATTGGTAAAAATAGCATAGTGTTAATTAAATTAAAGCTGGTATGAGCGTTAGCAATCTGCCGGGCAATATCGTCGGCAGGCGAAATTGCCAGAACCAGTTTTATAAAAAGAGGCATGAATGTAAGGAAAATAATCGTACCGGTTACATTAAACAGAACATGGGCTACGGCCGCTCTTTTTGCGGACAGTTTAGCGCCGATACTGGCAAGGACAGTGGTAATACAAGTCCCAATATTATCCCCCAAAAGGACCGGCAGAGCCACTTCCAACGGAATCAAACCCTGAGTGGACATAGCCATCAGAATACCGATAGTGGCACTGCTGCTTTGTATTATCATGGTCATCAATATACCAATCAGGACGCCGAGGATTTTGTATTCTCCGAAACTAGCAATTGCATCACGAAAACCCGGATACTCTCTTAAAGGGTTCATACTGGCGCCCATAATCTCTAAACCCATCAGGAGCAATCCAAAACTAAAAACTACTTGTCCAATATATTTTAAACTTTTTCTTTTAGCAAAAAAGTAAAAGCCAAAACCAAATGCAATAATCGGTAAATAATATTCGGTCAATTTAAAAGCAATCAACTGAGCGGTCATGGTTGTCCCAATATTTGCACCCATTATGACAGAAATAGCTTGCTTTAAATTCATCAAACCAGCATTAACAAAACCGACCACCATTACAGTGGTAGCGCTGCTGCTCTGGATAATCGCAGTTACCAAGGCTCCTACCAAAACACCAATAACCGGGACACTGGTTAATACCTCCAGTATTTTTTGCATCCGGTCTCCAGCAGCTTTCTGCAGACCCTCACCCATAAAGTGCATACCAAAAATAAAAAGAGCTAAGCCTCCCAACAAGCCAAATAAAATTGTCACTAATTTGTCTCTCCTTTATTAAGATAGATATGCTATTTATTTTTTAAATCATGCCATAAAATTAAAGAGACCTTGAGCCTAGGCCTTTTCTACCAATCCAAGATAAATTATACCACGAGTCTTTTTCCTTTTCTACGATCTAAACTAATTATTACCCAATTCTAGGGAAAGTAAGCTAAATGTATTGACAAAAAAACTCCCGCTCAAAAAGCAGGAGTAATGATTTAATTTATCGGAATTTTTTTCCCCGGAGTTATGTCAGTAAGTAGAAAATCCCGGGGATCGGTACTTAATACTTGGACAACCGTGCCCATACCTTCTTCCCCCATTTCTACAACCACATCCCTATTCTGATATTTTATCTGACGAAACTGGCGAGGTTTTTCCACACCTTCCAAGACAACTTCTTCCGGTATCACCGTCCAAAGCAGCAAAATTAATGCACCTCTTTTGCTTGTTTCTTTTCCTCTATCAGGCGGTTCAGGGTACCTATCGCTTCTTTAACACCTCCGACTTCGTCAATCAGGCCAATTTCAACAGCATCTTTACCTACCACAACAGTACCAATATCCCGGGCAAGTTCCCCACTGGTCATCATCAAACGGCGCAGTGTTTCCTCATTAATTTTAGAGTTGTCCACAATAAATTTTATCACCCGATCTTGCATCTTTTCCAGGTAATCAAAACTTTGTTGAACCCCAATCACCAACCCTGTCAATCTGATGGGGTGAATCGTCATAGTGGCCGAATGGGCAATAAATGAATAATCCGCGGCTACACCAATGGGTACTCCAATACTGTGCCCTCCTCCCAGTACCAAAGACACAGTAGGTTTTGAAAGACTCCTGATCATTTCAGCAATAGCCAGCCCTGCTTCAACATCACCACCAACAGTATTAAGTATGACTAGCAGTCCCTCTATCTCTGGGTTTTGTTCAACTGCAACCAGCTGGGGTATTAAATGCTCATACTTGGTAGTTTTATTTTGAGGGGGCATAACCAAATGTCCTTCCACCTGACCGACAATTGTAAGAACATGAACATTACTTTTTCCTTCAGGGATTTGAGTCTGACCCAATTCTGTAATTAATTCAGTTTTATTTTTTCCCTGCATTGTCTTTTTAGGCCGCACTTCAGGTTCTTCCATTTTCTTTTCACTCCTTCCGGCATTTCCCTTTTAGTATGTTAGTACGGACAAAAAAAAATACACAGTTGAAAAAACTGTGTCAGATTGTTGAAAAAGTCCAATACAAAAAGCATAAAAAATGGTCTTATCCCTT
>JBMNTN010000026.1:0-26449 GCA_050945755.1 Bacillota bacterium
AATCACAGTCAAAAATACTATGACGCAGGTGAAAAGCATGTCTTTAGTTGCTGGAATAGATGTCGGGTCGACATCAACAAAAGCTGTTCTCTTAAACGGATCAGAAAATCATCATTTGATCCGTCCCACTGGATGGAGTCCTCGTGATGCTGGAACCGCTATTTTAGATGATCTCCTTAAGATATCCGGTTTTTCCAAGAATCAGTTGAAAAAAATTGTAGCGACAGGATACGGCCGGGTCTCCCTTTCTTTTGCTGACAAAGCGGTGACAGAGATTACATGTCATGCCCGCGGTGCCGCTTACTTAGTTCCCGGGCTTGATACGATCATCGATATTGGCGGGCAGGACAGTAAAGTAATCAAAGTTAACAGTTTCGGACAGGTACTGGACTTCTTTATGAACGATAAATGTGCCGCCGGGACCGGACGCTTTTTGCAAATCATGGCTAATGCTTTAGGATTTGACGTTTCTGATTTAGGCAACCTTCCCCCGGAGGAACCGGTTACCATCAGCAACATGTGCACCGTCTTTGCCGAATCCGAGGTGATTGGTCTTTTAGCCCAAGGTGTCCCCAAAAATGCAATTGTTGCCGGCCTCCATCAAGCTATTGCCCGGAGAATTTCATCAATGGTCCGGAAACTTGGAAATTATGACAGAATCGTATTTACCGGAGGGGTAGCCCTCAATCGCGGCGTACATCAATGTTTAGAGAATGAGCTAAGTAAGACGGTCTATGTGCCCGCAGAATGTCAATTAGCGGGTGCATTAGGTGCAGCTCTGATTGCCCAAGATTTACTGAGAAAAGACTAAATTATATTTAGGAGGATGCCAGATGAAAGTTAATTTTTTAGAATCGTTTAACGATATTAGAGATAAAAATATGCTTACTCTCAAAGAAGCAAAGGAGAATGGCCAAAAAGTCGTCGGCTTCTATTGCACTTACGGCCCACAGGAATTAGCTATTGCGGCAGGAGCAATCCCCGTTGGTTTATGCGGCACCAGAGAGGAACCGATTGCCGCTGCAGAAGCCGATCTGCCCCGAAATCTCTGCCCCTTGATTAAATCTTCCTATGGCTTTGGGAAAACTGATAAATGCCCTTATTTCCACTTCTCGGATATTGTGATTGGTGAAACTACATGTGACGGAAAGAAAAAAATGTTTGAACTGATGCGTCAATTCAAAAAGGTGCATGTAATGAATCTGCCCCAAGATCAACACCAACCGGCATCCTTGGAAATGATGTATGAGGAAATGGCCCGGCTGAAGAAAGTTCTGGAAGCGGAACTGGATACGGAAATTACGGATGAGGCCATTGGTGCGGCAATCAATGTGGTCAACCGAGAACGCAAAGCCCTGAAAGCATTGTTCGATCTAAATCAAAACAAACCGGCCCTGATCTCCGGATCTGACCTCTTAAAAGTTTCCTTCCAAATCAGCTTCCATTCTGATCGGGAGGAACGCATTTCTCTTCTTGATACTTTAATCAACGAAACAAAAGAAAAAGCTAAAGAGGGGTATTGTGTGGGAGATTCCTCCACCCCACGCATTCTCCTAACAGGCACACCGGTAGGATTAGGCTGCGAAAAAGTGATTAACCTGGTTGAAGAATCCGGTGGTTTAGTAGTAACTATGGAGAATTGCGGAGGTTATAAAACCCTGGATTTGGCCGTAGCTGAAGACAGCAGCCAAGATAAATTAATGCTTTTAGCCCAAAGATATTTAAAGATTCCCTGCTCTGTAATGACACCTAACACAGACCGTTTGACTCTGTTGGAAAAAATGATCGATGATTTTAAAGTGGACGGGGTGATTGACCTTACCTGGCAAGCGTGCCACACATATAATATCGAATCTTATTTTGTTGCAGATCTTGTTAAGAGCAAGGCAAACCTACCTTTCCTTCATCTGGAAACAGATTATTCAAACTCTGATTTAGAAACCTTGCGCTTGCGTATTAATGCTTTCTTAGAAATGATGTAAATGATATACTATAAAAAACCCGGGGAAGTTTTTACTCCCCCGGGTTTTTTAATGCCCTTTTTTCTGCAGAAACAAAAGAATTAAGACTACAATGTAATAACCTGATCAATACCGGCGCTGCCTAAAACTGCATAAAGATTGGGGAAACAGCCGATACCGGCATTGCTAACGAGTTTATCCTCAATACCTCTTTTGATGGCACATTGATCGCAAGCCATCAGGACAGTGCCATATTTTTCGCTGATCTTTTGGAGATTATCTCCCATTTCAGTACCTTTTAGCAGACAAAAAGTGTTGTCAAAGAAAAACATCATTCCTGCTACTTCAACCCCATGTCTGTCATCCAAAAGTTGGGGAATGATCATTGTTTTAAGGATTTCATGACTGTTGGTTGTGGAGAAAATATAAGCTACTCTCATAGTATTACTTCCTTTCCTTTTATATTTTTTTAGTCTAATATTTTCAAGGCTCATGCAATCCCCTAAATCTATCCGGTATGTTTCATGCCGATATTGAAGGATTCCGATAAATATAGGGCAAGTTGCTCCTTGTGATGTAAATATTTAGGGCTGTGCCGATTGCGTGGACGCGCCATATCCAAGTAATAGTCAGCAATGATCTCACCTTCCCGTGGACTCATCACAATCACTCGGTCCGCCATATAAACGGCTTCATCAACATCATGGGTGACCATAATGGTTGTGGTATTAGCAGCCATGAGAAGAGTGTAAAGTTCCTCCTGCATCAATTTGCGCATCTGGAAGTCAATAGCGGCCAATGGTTCGTCTAAGAGCAATAGTTCAGGCGCAGCTGCTATCGCCCGCATTACAGCAACTCTTTGCTTCATCCCCCCGGAAAGCTCCTTGGGATATTTTTTCTCGTTACCGCTAAGATGGGACATTTTTATTAATTGAGCAAGACGATTTTGTTTTTCCTCCTTACTGGCATGGCGCAGTTTAAGGGCGTAAAGAATATTTTCTTCAACCGTCATCCAGGGAAAAAGGGCATAACCCTGAAAAACAAAACCTCTGTCCGGCCCGGGACCGGGGATCGGCATATCATTAATATAAATATTGCCCCTTTCCGCCTGCAAAAAGCCGGCAATGATCGTGAGAAGAGTTGTCTTGCCGCAACCGGAGGGACCGACGAGGCAAACCATCTCCTTTTCCTTGACCCGCAAATTAATATCTCCCAAAACAACGTGTTCATTGATTTGAGATTTATCAGCATATACCTTTCGGATATGTTCGATCCGTAAAATATCCCGTTTTCCCAAAATCTCGTATCCTCCCTGTATATGATAGATAGATCACATCAACGCCAGCGCATCAATACACCTCCGACAGATAAGAGTAATTTGTCAATTAAAAAACCAACCAGGCCCGATATAACCATCAATGCCAGCAGCATATCTGTCCGCATCATGATTTGCGCTTGAACCATACAGTAACCGAAACCGGCACTGGTAGCAATAAATTCCGCTCAGATAACGGACATCCAACCCAGCCCGATGGCCAAACGACCACCGGTGAAAATCCCGGGGAAAGATCCCGGTAGCACTACGTCTCGGATAACCTGCCATCTGGTGGCACCCAAAGAACGGGCGGCATAATAATAATTTCGGTCAATGTCTTGGACGGCATTGATGGTATTAATTATCATGGTAAAAACTCCGGTAAAGGCGATCAGAAAAACCGTGGGTCCATCCCCCAAGCCGAACCAAATAATAGCAAGGGGAACCCATGCCATTACCGGTACTTGACGCGCGGAATTGATAAAGGGCGCCAGAGCTTTATTGGCGGCATTGGAATAGCCCATTAATAGACCAATGGGTACGCCAATGCAAAAAGCATAGCTGAAGCCCAACAAGACACGGCGCATGGTGATGGCCAGGTTAAGCAATATCTCTTTTGAGGTAAGCGCCTCAAAAAAGGCGCAAACCACACTCTGAAAGGTCGGCAGCACCATATGGTTTGTTGTGCGATTGCCGGCAACATACCAGATAAGACATGCTGCAAGCAGGATTATTAAGGAATAGGCACGGCCATCGCTGACAGGTCCGGGAATTTTATCTCTGCTGACTGCCATTTGGTATACTCCTTTCTGCCCATTTCCTGAGAGAAAAGGAATGTCATTGCCTCGCAAAAAGGCCGATATTCCTTAATTTCTGCTGCTGCATTTTCGATTGACAGGAGCAGGGCGGGATAAAGTTGGGAATTATAAAAATCCTTACTGACAACAAGTACGGAAGTAGGGATATTTGACTCAATCAAAAGATATTGATAATCGAGAGTAACTGCTGTCGCAATATCCAAGACAGCAGCATCTATCTGTCCAACACTTAAAGCATATGGCAAAGAAGTAGCAAGCACAGGATGATATGTGGCATCCGCATAATATGAAGACATGAGAATTTCCTTCTGTCTTTCCTGCCCATTCATAAAACCGATGTGTTCCGGTACCTTCTCTGGGTCTTTACAAACCAGCGCTTCACTGTTATAGGTGAGAGGTCCGGCGAGAAGAAAATCATCTGTTTTTTCTAAAAAGGCAGCTGCTGCATCAGGACACAAGACGGCAGCATCTAATTCTCCACTGGTTAGGCTCCAGGTACTTTTGCTGCTGCAGCAATCCATCATCAGGTAAGAGCTGAATCCATCAGCGAATTGAATGTCGAATTGGTTGCTGCCATAATGCTTAATGGCATAATTAACAAGCATCCCAGCGGTATTATTAGGACAGCCGATCACCGCAGTATCCTGCATTTTTTCATTACAGCCGAAAACAAGGCAGGATACAATTAACACACAAAAAATTTTTGTGAATTTTAGCTTAGGCAATACCATCAATTTCTTTGGCAACTTTCATGAACTCTTCAAATGTCATGCCGATTGGTAAGACCGGGTCAACCTTTTCCTCAATAAATTTTTGGAAATCAGGTACTCCGCATTCATAGGCACGGTTCATGGCATCAGGTGCCCAAACCTTATCCAATTCATCCATGGTCAAATCGGGATAATAATCTTCAGGGATATTCCAACGATCATGTTCCGCAAACCATGTTTTAAAATTACCTTCAGACATTTCCCAGTTGATGGTCCGGCCTTCGGCAATAATCTTCGTCCAAATTGTACGCAGACTTACTTCAACCGGAACATCAAAATACTCGGAAAAAATTTCTGCTGCTTTATAGGGGTGCTGATATAAATATTGAATAGAAAGAACATGGGCATACATAAGACGAGTTGCCAAATTGGGATAGTTTTTGAGAAAATCTGTGTTAGCACCGAGTACGCAGTGAATACCGGCATTTTCACCGGAAGTTTCATTGGTGGCTGATCCCCAGCTCGTTGCCAAGATATGGCCGACACCTTCATATTCCGCATAGGAACCCCAAGGATCACAACAGGTAAAGCCATCCAATTGTCCGGCCTTAAATGCAAAATATTCATCGTAATCCTTCATATCAAACACTTCATAATTACTGACGTCCACCGGACAACCAACAGCTTGGGCAACCTCATTCCAACTTGTCGTGGTCGCAGCATTACTCCCAATAGCCAGTCTCTTCCCAAGCAAATCATCTGCGGTTTTTATATCGTTTGAAACTACCAGATACCAGGAACCGCCGGTATGATTGCCGGAGGCAATGGCAAAAGGAGCACCGTTATTAATCGCGGTGACCTGTCCGGTCGCAAAACCCATATAGGCTGCATCCATTTGTCCGGCTGACATTGCTTCATACACCTTGCCGGTCTTAGTCAAATTAAATTTGATACCCAGATTCTCATAAATACCGGCAGCTTCACCAATAGGACCGGCTATCATATGATCACAATCCCGGAATCCGATTTCCACTACCTTGTTTTTTTCTTCCTCTGTCAATGTAGGCAGAGCTGCATTAATAGCATCATAATCCACATTAACCAAAGCACCATACTTTTCTTCCCAAGAGTCACCTTTAACATTTGTTCCCTCACTTTCTGAGGGTGTACTGCCGCTGCCGCAAGATGTCAGTATAAATAAAGATATTAAACAGCATAAGCAGAACAAGACACTCCGCTTTTTCATGGTATCCCCCTTTTCCTTTATTTTTAAAATAAATTAACAGCAGTCTTCCATATCAGCAGAAAAAATGTTAAAAATCTCCTCGTCCTGAATTCGATAGATACCATAGCCAACATAGCTGCCCTTCGACCCAGAGAGGATGAATTCCGTAGGCGGTTTCTTATCAATATCTTTGAATTCTATAACTACATGTTCCAGAGGTGCCGGTTCCATCCTTGTGATGTGGGGAGTATCTCCTGCTAATATGGCAATGATTTTGTTTCTTTCCTTATCATAGGAAAAAACAACCAAGATATCCTCTTGCCCGTCATCGTTTAGATCGGTAACCGCACCCATTAAAGGAGTCTGCTCAAAATTCGCCTCATAGACGGCATACAGGGGGTGCACCTTCACTTCATCAGGTAACTTCATCCCATGATTAAAATAAGGATAGGAAAATATCCCTGCCACTAATAACAGTGCTGCAACCAGCCACTTACCCCTTTTCACGATCACACCTGCTTTATGAATATTTTTTTGAATTTCGGCCAGCGAGCCCAGACACAAAAAGCTATAATAATTAAAGCGCATATAGCTTCTAACCAATTGGGAAAAGAAACAGATAACTTATCTGCCAAATCAAGCTTGCCCTGATTGATGCTGACATCAAAAACAGGCACGAAATCGACTAATATGAGGTTGGTTAGATAACCCAGTAAAACCGCTACTATAATTAGCGAAATACAATAAATAAGTACCGTTCGCTTGCCGATCATCCGGTGTATGCTGATAATTTCCGGCAAATTGGTTGCTGTCCCCGTTATTAGAAATGTAATGGCTACACCCGGCGCCGCCCCTGCCCCAATCAGCGCTGCAATGAACGGGATATGCCCAACCGCACACACATACATAATTGCCCCCAATACGGCAATACCCAGTATCGATACCATATCAGGCCGGCTGAGATATCTCTGGATAAATGACATGGGAACTATCGTAAAAATAAAGGCCGCCAAAAGTGCACCCGGTACAATGTATTGACTTACTTCCTTCCCTAAAAAACAGAAACCCCATTTCAACCCACTGACAACCCTCTGAATAAATGAGGGTTTTACCGACTTGGACATATCAGATTGCCCTATCGGTTGCTGCAGTGTTGCGGCCATGGGGTGCACCAACTCGTTTCCTCCCAAATAATTTCCAATGCTGCCAATAATAATCGGAATAAACAACCCTGCTGCAACATAGATTGCTGTAATACGCGGACCAAGAGTGGCCAGAGAAATCAACACTGCTGCCGGATTGATGATTGGTGTGGCAATCATAAAAGCCAATACATTACCCAGGTAAGCCCCGGAATAATAAAGGCTTAGGCCTAACGGGATTACGCCGCAGCTACAGATAGGCAGCAAGGCACCGGATATGGTAGCTTTTAATAAGGAAATAAGCTTTTTATTGCCCAAATTACGCTGCAAAATCTCCGGCCGCAAAAAATTATGGAGCATACCCGCTAATAGAAAACTGAACATCATCCAGCAAGAAACACTTTTCAGCAGGCTCCATGTATTGTAAAATAATGATTCGACAAATTCCATAATTGTTATTCCATCTCACTAAGGGCTTTTTCAACCGCCTCAGTGATTATTCGTTTATTAAAATAACCTTCCTCGTATTTATCCCGGCCGTTAATGATCAGCATACCTCGCGTAACCATGCCGTATTTGGGAATATAGTCCATATCGACCCCCGCCGTATAAAGACGTAAATCAATCTTGTCCGGATGCTTATCCGCTAACTCCTTAAGGAGACTGCCGTAAGCGTCACAACAAGGGCAGGTGTTAATGAATTCCAGCAAAACTTTTCCCATACTTACCTCCTCCGGATAGCTCTAATCAGCACATCTAACACTTTTAATCTTTTTTCTTAAAATTATTATTGTTGATAAAAATATAGCATTACGAATGAAATTTGTACAATAAAATGTATTTATTGGTAATGACTGATTGATAAAATAATTTTATAAGTGTTATATCCTGTATTTAACCTCCCCATAACATTCCCTTGCTATTTCCCATAATAATCCATTTATCTTTTCAAACTGACATCCCCATATTGACAGTTTCAATTTGTTGTTGTACATTATATATGAGTTTTATAAGTTTTAATTTAATGCATATTGTAGATTTTATTATCTCACTTTTACATGTGGGGTAGAGGAGCGGCATTTAATAGTCTTTAGTGGAGCTTGAGAAGCATTGATACAAAGATCAGGAAATGTCGCCGAAGCTAATAATATACTCAAATATTATCAGCTGGGGCTGTAGTTAAGAACTGCAGAACTGTCTCAATAAACTGCCCGGTTTATTGGGGGGCGCTATCTCATAAGGGAAAGAGGGGAAATTAGGTACATAGAGTGGCCTGAGTTCATCTCAGGTCACTTTTTGTTAATAGACAACTTTTTATTTAATTTTGCGCTCAACGTTTACAAGCAAACAAAAAATTTATTAAAGGAGAGAATTAGTAATGAGGAAGAAACTGTTTTTGTTGATTGCCCTGTCTCTGTGCATGATGCTCTTGTTTTCAGGATGCGGCTCCAATGGTTCGTCAGACGAAGGAACGGAAACCGATACATTTAAGGTGGGTCTAGAATGCGGGTATGCTCCCTTTAACTGGACTCAATTGGATGATTCCAACGGTGCTGTACCAATTGACGGTAATGCAGAATTCGCCGGCGGTTATGATGTGGAAATCGCCAAGAGAATTGCAGAAGGTTTAGGGAAAGAATTAGTAATTGTGAAAACAGAATGGGACGGCCTTCTCCCGGCTTTGACTTCTGGGAAAATTGATGCTATCATCGCAGGTATGTCCCCCACCGCCGAACGGAAAGAGTCAATCGATTTCTCAGACAACTACTATAAATCAGATTTAGTGATGGTTGTCAAAAAAGGCGGCCCATATGAAGGAGCTACTTCCATCCAAGACTTCAAGGGCGCAAAAGTAACAGCTCAATTAAATACTTTCCACTATACCGTCATTGACCAAATCGAAGGTGTTGAAAAGCAAACTGCCATGGACAACTTCCCTGCCATGAGAGTTGCTTTGGAATCAGGAATTATTGACGGTTACGTCTCAGAACGTCCGGAAGGTGTCAGTGCGTCAGCCGCCAACGAAAACTTTGCTATCGTTGAATTTACCGATGGATTTGTTACATCGGATGATGACACGGCAATTGCAGTCGGATTAAAGAAAGGCAGCGAATTAAGAGAACCGATTAATGAAATCTTAGCAGGTATCTCAGTAGAAGAACAAAAAGAAATCATGGACAACGCCATCATGAATCAACCAGCAGCTGAATAATCAATGTAAAACCGGGTGCCAAAAAAGCACCCGGTTTTATGGTCGACATTATGGAGGGTAACGATGAGCCTAGAATTTATCATAAAAACTATTATAAATAGCTGGCCAATGTATCTACGGGGAGCCGGGATGACCCTTTATATCGCCATTACTGCCACCATTATTGGTTCTATTATCGGCTTAATCATCGGCGTCATCCGGACCATCCCCACACCCGAACGAGGACTTAAAAAAATTATTCTGAAAGTTATTAATACTATTCTCTCTGTCTATATTGAATTTTTCCGGGGCACACCGATGATGGTCCAGGCAATGGTGATCTTTTACGGCTCAGCTCAAGCCTTTGGCATCGATATGAACCGGATATTTGCCGCGATTTTAATCGTGTCCATTAATACCGGAGCTTACATGGCGGAAATTGTGCGGGGTGGTATCATTTCTATTGATAAAGGGCAATTCGAAGCCGCCCATGCCATCGGGATGAATCACGTGCAAACAATGCTAAATGTGGTCTTACCACAAGTAATTCGCAACATCTTACCGGCCACAGGTAATGAATTTGTCATTAATATCAAAGATACCTGCGTGCTTACGGTGATTTCTGTCACAGAGTTATTCTTCCAGACAAAATCTATTGTCGGAATGAGTTTTAAGTTTTTTGAACCATTCCTCATTGCCAGTTTTATTTATTTGATCATGACATTTTCCGTGACAAGAATACTTCGCTTCTTTGAAAGAAAGCTGGAAGGCCCAGAAAATTACATTATGCTGGGGAACCAAATGCAGGTAGAAACACCTGAAGATATCATGCGAAAAAATCAAACTATCGACGGAAATAAATATTAGAGGACGGAGGAGAAAATATGGAAAAAATAATTGAAATTCAACATTTAAGCAAATCCTTCGGCACTCATGAAGTATTAAAGGATATCGATTTTTCCGTAAGCAAAGGAGAAGTAGTCTGTATCATCGGTTCCTCCGGATCCGGTAAATCTACCCTGCTCCGTTGCATTAACCTCCTGGAAAAACCAAGCGGCGGCCAAATCATTTATAAAGGTGAAAATATTTTAGACGATAAACATGATATCTACGCCTACCGGACAAAACTGGGGATGGTGTTCCAGCAATTTAACCTGTTTAATAATCACAATGTATTAAACAATTGCGTCGTGGGACAAGTCAAAGTGTTGAAGCGCTCCCGTGCAGAAGCGGAAAAAGTGGCCATGAAATATTTAAAAGTTGTGGGCATGGAGCAATTCGTCAACGCCAAACCACGCCAATTATCCGGCGGCCAGAAACAACGTGTAGCTATTGCCAGGGCATTGTCCATGGAACCGGATGTAATGCTCTTTGATGAACCGACCTCCGCCCTTGACCCTGAGATGGTGGGAGAAGTGCTCAAAGTTATGAAAGAACTTGCCGAATCCGGCTTGACCATGTTGATCGTTACCCACGAAATGGGATTCGCCCGAGATGTCGCTGACCGTGTGGTATTTATGGACCAAGGAGTTATTGCCGAAGAAGGAACACCGGAGCAATTATTCAATCATCCTAAGCAGGAGCGGACAAGAGAATTCTTAAAACGTGACGCGGCCACCTATGGTGCCTGATACCTATATACTTACTATTTCGTTAAATAAAAAGTGGCAAACACATTGATTAAAAAGTGTTTGTCACTTTTTATTATACTTATCCTTCTCAGTAATTTGTCTTATTACCTTACAGGGGTTGCCTACAGCCAGTGAATCGGCCGGAATATCTTTTGTGACTACGCTACCCGAACCGATTACTACATTATCACCGATGGTAACCCCCGGATTTACGATCACGCCCCCGCCTAACCAAACATTATCACCAATGATAATGGGCAAAGCATACTCCAGACCGGAATTACGCGTCTCATAATAGATCGGGTGACCTGCAGTAAAGATACTAACATTTGGCCCGAATAACACATTATCGCCAATTGTCACCGGAGCACAATCTAATATAATACAATTATAATTAGCGTAGAAATTTTTCCCAATTGAAATATTATATCCGTAGTCACAACGAAAAGGCGGCTCGATAAAAAAATTGTCCTTAACTTTACCCAATAGCTCTTTTATGATCTTATTTCGTTTTTCTATTTCTTTGGGAGGTAAGGAATTAAATTGAAATATCATTTCCTTTGCATATTGACGTTCCCGGAGCAATTCTTCATCAAGTGCCAGATAGGGTTTTCCCATAAGCATCTTTTCTTTTTCGGTCATTAGTTATTTCCTTTCAAATAAAACGGCAATGTGCATTTAAGTAAAGGCACTCTAATTAATAATATTTGGAAATAACCAGAAATTATTCTGTTAAGTAAGGGGACCCTTTTAGTCAAAATGTACATCAAAAAATCGTGTCTTGACACAGCTTCATCTCTTTAATTTTTTCCCTTAAATATTCCCTTTGACCTTTTCTCCGTTGTGCTGCTGTTTCCATTTCTTCATAAAAATAATGCTCTATTGCTTTTTTATCAATTTCACGCATATCTCCATACACTTTTATTAAATGACGCACGGTGCCAAACTTCCAAGGTTCAAACATCGGATCACTATTCAGAATAAAGGCCGCCAACCCTCCTAAGTCCCTTTCCGGTGGGTAAAAAACTAAACTCTCAAAATCCAGGCCAAAAAAATCCTGCCCATTAAAGATAAAATTCCTTAAATTCAAATCGGGCATAGAAAGATAATACCCTCCACTTCTCTTAACGGAATGAAGCCGATAAAACCAGCGAGCCAGTATATCCAACCAAGGAGGAGGTTGATTCCGCGGGTCACCGTTTCCCATAAGATCTACCAATAAGGTTCCGGAAATAAACTCAGTGACCATGATATTTTCATTGTGCCAAACCACTCTTGGCACTTTCACTCCGGCAGAAGCTAATTCCCTAAAAATAAAGGGTTCCCTGAAAATATCACCTTGACAATAGATTTTAACTACGTATTTTACCGACTGAGTCTTCTTTCCAATCCCCTCAATTAAAAAGACTTCATTTCGACGGCTAAACAGCCTCTCCCGGCTGTTTATTTTAATTCCACAATTTTCTTCTACTAACGAAAGCCAATCCATATTATTAACTACCCCTTGACGAGAGCATTTTCCTCTACCAAATCTGCCAGTCTCTTAATATCGGTTAAAGCATTCACAGCCGGAACGTCTCTAAACCCGGAAATTTTTTTGACAATCCGGCCTGATACCGCAAAAACATAGTCCGTCCATCGTTCTTTCAGTTCATCTTCCTGGTGGGCACATAGAATTCTCGGTACTTGCGCTTCCGGCATTCCTTCTATTACCAAAAAATCTTGGTCAAAATAAGCAACCAACTCTTCATATTCCATACGGCGGGGAATAAGTATATCTGTTTCCAGAAGGCCCCGGGCAATCACTTGTTCCGCTCCTGCCTGAAGATGACGCCAGGTATTACTTCCCGCCTGGTCTATAGTAAAATCCTTGAAATGGATGTCTTTTATAGATCCCACCCGGTAGCCTCTTCCCTTCAGCTCTTTAATTATCATTTCAATTACTGTGGTTTTTCCGGAGCCTGATACACCGGATACAGCAAATATTTTCATAAAAGCCTCCTCGTTAAAGCAAGACGGATTAAGCCCCTTACTGTTTAATGCACTACTAAAAATAAAAGCAATTTGCCTAGAATGCCTTAATTAAATTTGAAAGCAACAGTAAGATAAAAAGCGATAAAAATAAGAGGAACTGCCAAAATAGCTATTCTATCATTTCTCGTCAAAGTTTGGGAATGCATATAACTTCTTTCAGGATAGAGGCCAAATGCACGGTTCTCCATAGAAACAGTAAGTGCATCCACCTTACTGAGAGCAGAAATTACCAGCGGTACAAAAAGATACTTGACCGTCCTTAATAGTTTCCGCGGCGAAAGTCCTTCCAGTTCAATTCCTTTAGCCATCTGGGCATTCCGCACCTGCCTCAGTTCCAGTTGAAAAACAGGAATAAAACGCAGAGCAGTAATGAGCATAAACCCAAACCTGTACGGTAGTCCGGCCTGCATCAGGGCATAAGCCAGCCTGTTGGGATCCGTTATCACAATAAACAGATAACTGGAGCCAATAATATTAACTAATCGGAACATCATCTTTAAGCCATCAAAGAGCCCCTCCGACCAAACTGCCAAGTGGACACTTCCCAGGGAAAACTGCCAAAGCAAGATTCCTTCTTTTACCGCTAATATTTGGACGAGGAAAATAAAAAAACAGAAAAAAAACAGAAAGCGTAACTTACTGAAGAAAAAGGTGAGTCCTAATCCTGCCAGGCGATAAAAAGCTAACAGCAGGCAAAATAGAATGGCTCCTCCGAGAGATGAAGGCACGGCAAAAACAGTCAGGCTGAAACTTAAAAGAAAAACCAGTTTCACCAGGGGGTGAATCCGATGTAGCATTGAAGAGCTGTCAATATAAGTTAAGCCCGGGAAAAAACTTTTGATTGGAAAAGATCTCTTCATCTTATATCTTCTCCTTCTTCCCGTGCTGATAGTACCCCGAAGGCAAGTATTCTTCTTTCCCGAGACCGGCCAGTGTTTCCATAGCTTCATCCACAGATGCGTCAAGTAAAAGCTTACCTTTTTCTAAAAAAAGCACCCGTTGACAGCAGGAAACAACCACATTAGGTTCATGGCAAACCATCAGCGTCAATCCTCCCTGAGCTCGATGTTCTCGAAGCGCATTAACTAGAAGGTCAATTCGTTCGCTATCTTGCCCTACCAAGGGTTCATCTAAAATTAAAACCTTCGGAGAATAGGCAAGAACCGAGATCAAAGTAAGTCTCTTTTTTTCCCCTAAGCTCAGTGTAAAAGGGTTTTTATTTCGATACTGATTAAGCCCGAAGTTTTCCAATAACAAGTCAATTTTGCCTTGAATTAATTCAGGTGCTTCCTTGCTTAAAAAAAGTGAGGGAAGCAATGCTTCTTTAAAAACGGTATTCTCAAAGATTTGGTGATTAGGATTTTGAAAAGATAAGCCCATATCATGAGCACGACGAGAGACCTTTAGTTTAGTGATATTTTCTCTGTCCAGATAAATTTTCCCTGCTCCGGGTTTAATTACTCCCAGTAATACCTGTAACAGGGTAGTTTTGCCACTGCCGTTATCTCCCATTAAAGCAATGGTTTCACCTGGATATGCCTTAAAATTGATTTGTGCGAGAATCTCTTTTTCTTCATAACTCACGCTTAAGTTTTCCACGGAGAGAAGAGGCGCCGACCCTTCCTTTTTATCGCAGAAAAGTTGTGACCTCTCCTCAGATGGACCGGCAAACGCTCTTCCTTTTGAGTCTGACAATTCTTGATACTCTTGAGGAGTGATCGTGCGAGTAATTCTTCCCTTCTCCATAAACAATAATAAATCAGTAATAGGTAAAAGCCTTTCCAGGCGATGCTCAATTACGATGATGGAAATGTCATGATCTTTTCTTAATTTTTCTAATGTTCGAAGTACTTCTCCGGTACAGGAAGGATCTAAATTGGCAGTTGGTTCATCCAGAATCAAAAGAGACGGAGTCATTGCCAACACAGAAGCGATAGCCACCCGCTGTTTTTCCCCTCCGGATAGAGTGTGCACCTGTCGCTCCAGTAAATCCCGGGCTCCCACCGCATCCAGAGCAAACGAGACCCGTTCTCGAATTTCTGCCGGAGGAAAACAGAGGTTTTCCGGCCCAAAAGCAACCTCATCCCGTACCGTCAAGGTACAAAGTTGAGCTTCTGGGTCCTGCTGCACTAGCCCGACAATGCCGGACAGCCCACCGGCAGGATAATCTTTAGTGTCTTTCCCCTCTATCCTGACACTCCCCTCCATTTTTCCGGCAAAGGCATAGGGAATAAATCCGGCTAGACACAAGGCCAGGGTAGATTTGCCGCACCCGCTGGCGCCGGAAATAGTGAGAAACTCTCCCCGATGCACCTTCAGGTTAATCCTGTCCAGTGCCGGATAATGAGATCCGTTGTAAGTAAAAGAAAGTTCCTTAATATCCACAACCGGTTCTAACATAAGCGCTCCTTTTCTTATTCCACTACGAGCCTATTCACCATCTTCACCCAATATCCTCCATCATAATTACCGGCAATCAGGCGCAACATATCTTCTTCTCGGATTAAGAGCATCTCCTCGTCATTTAGCACTTTATCTAATTCAAACTCTACCTGATAGCCGTCTGTGGCCATAACTTTAAGCTTTTTCGCCTCTTCCAGCGGCACCGCCTCATGCAAAATTTGTTTTAAAGGAATCCCTGTATAATCCATTGGAGGAACGTAACTGATCTCCCCCTTTAATTCCGCGGTAATGGTTGTTTCATACCTGTCAAAATGGTTCAGCTGAAAAGAAAGGGGTTTTTCCACCGCACCCTCCACCATACAATTGGGGCCTACCCAAGGAGGCTCAAAAACAGCCGCAAAATAGTAAACCGCACTAGTGGAGAGAAGAATTACAAGAACGGCGGTGACTACAAACCTAATACGGGGGACGGCGGCTCTATCATCTTCCGAATCGGAAGAAATCCGCGAGGGCCTTGCTTGAAGCACAATCTCCAAAACACTATGTCCAAAACTTCCCGCAAAAAGCACCCCGGAAATAAAGGCGATGAGGGAAATTAAAATAATATAGGCAATAGGCGCGCCGGTGAAGTAGAGAAGCTGTAAAGCAAAAACGTTGGAAGCGGCGGAAATTCCACCTGCCAGCATGTAACTTGGCAAATTATGTCTCCTGGTAATCAGGAGAACCACATCTACCAATAAGCCTTGGATGAAAGAAACCATAATTATGGCCACTCCATGGGTACTGCCGGTGAGTAACTCGATTACTCCCTTCAGCAGACCTGCAGCGGTAGCGGTGCCCGGTCTTTTAATCAGTCCGGCTGCTAAAATGAACCAGAAAACATGGAGCCCGGAAACAAATTGCCCGGCACCGAAAGGAATACCGAAAATGCGATTTAAAAGATTGCCGAGATATCCCACATAAGTGCTCATCACACCCCCGATACCACTTAAAATGGCAATCACCATCAGGTCCCGATTGCTAAAGTAATACTTCCTGTTGATATGCATTCTTTCACCCATGATTAAACCTCCCACGCACCACTCTTTACCAGGCCGATCAAGCTTTTAATCAATACGAATCGTCTTTATATTCCGTACCCAGTAGGGCTTATTCACATCCCCCGGAGCTTTTTGACCAACCACCAGTTGAAAGGGATTGCCATGCTTCATGTCATATTCACGGCCGTCTTCTTCCCAGGCCAGAATCATCTTATATTTTGCTTGGAGATTTTGCTCATCTATATAATCTTCCTTCTTCACATCTTTTATGGAGTACTCCACTTTGTATCCGTCTTCCGCAATAAATGAAACCTTAGAAGCATCCTCTTTTAAACTTACTTTTTTCTGCAAGACATACCAAATCCAAACACCTTTAAAATGAAAATATTCTTTTGTCCCGTATGAATTAATGGCTAAATAATCAGCCTCAACCAAGCCTTCCTCCATTACTTTTAGTTCATCAAGAGTAAAAGCTGCCTTTTCTTCTATCCCATCCCCTTCAATCAATACTGTACCTACCGGAATCTCTTTCGCACCACAGCCCGGTACTAGAACAACGGCTAGCAGAATGAAGAGCAAAGTAATAAAAACCGGCTTGTCATTATAAAAATAATTACGATGCATAGTAAATGCCTCCAAAGTCCTTTCTCCGCCACAAACTAAAACTTCGTTCAGGTAAAGTTTTAACTCCATCTGAACGATAGTTGAACTTATCCAGGAGCTTAGCGGCGGTTAGCTAATTGTAAAAAGACAAAGTTCACTGCAAAATAACCGGGTTTACTTCTGTATCATTAGTCAATTCATCGACAATGTAGACCTTGATGATATCACCGGGCTCTACGTTAAAACCGGCCTGGGCAGTATTTACTTGGTCAAAATCAGCTTTAGTCGCATTCAGTCCCAGTTGCACCCCATCCCTTAAATGCACAAAGGCTACTGTTTCCAACCCATGATGGGGTTTAACCGGTGTAATGCTGCATGTAAAATGCTTAAACCCCGCTGTATCGGGCTTAACATTCATATAATTTATCCCGTCCGGGGTTATCCCGACAGTATAAGCAAGATCCGCCTGGGGTACAATTGTGTAGACAGGCCTTATTCCTGTTTGGTCCTCTTTGTTGATGGTGTAGCTTTCAATCAGTTCCCCCGTTGCTTTCTTGGCGGTAAGGGTTAAAACATTACCGTCTATTTCAATCACCTGGTAATTGCTGCCAGTCTCCTCTCTGGCGATATAAGGAAATCCGCTGCCCCCGGCGTAAGTCTTGGTACCGGCATTACCCATTACGTAAACAATTCCGTCAGCAGGCTTTGTCTTAATCTCCCCCTGAAAAATAGGATGAGTGCGCATATAAAGATGCTGGTGGCCGACAAAAACCATGTCCACCCGGTACTGTTCCAAAATCGGCACCCAGTTATCCTGAATGGATTTATCAATTCCTTTATAATCATGAGTTGCCGGATAGGCAGGGACATGAAACATAACGAATTTCCAAGCCTTATTTGTGTTTTCCAGATCATGAGTCAGCCATTGTTTTACCCTTTCATCAGTATTTTTGCCGCTGTTCAGCACAATAAAATGGGCAGGGCCATAATCAAAGGAGTAAAACTCCTGTTTTAATCCTTCCGGGCCATTATCGGGCAAGACAAAAAATTTTTCATACATTAGCCCGTCGTGGTTGCCCATTGTGGGCATTACCGAAAACTTGGAAAACACACCCGTTGCCGCATCCAGAAATTCTCCCCACTCCTCTTCATCACTGTCGTTATCAGTCAAGTCACCGCCTATTAGGGCAAACTTAATTTGGGGATAATCTTGATAAACTGTATCCAACATCTGGCCCCAGACATCATACCCGGACTGCACATCCCCCATGTACAAAAATGAGAATTCTTCTTGGTCGGAAGCAGTAGTAAAAGTTAAGGGCTCACTCCACGCACCGTTTCTCCCTACCCGGTAAATATATTCTTCACCCGGAATCAACCCGGTAATATTTACTGTATACCGGTAATTAACACTGTCAAACTTCCCACAGTCGGCCTCTGCTTTTTTGGCGACATCAAAATTTCCGGTATATTCTTCAGCACTTACGTACTCTACCCATCCCGTATCCGCATCCGGCATTAACCAGGTAATGGTCTGGGACGTAGTGGGATCCATTGTCCAAGTAAGGATAATTCTCTCCGGCGTAGCGTTTTCCTCCGCCCAAACAGGGGAGAAAAACATCATACAGCTGAAAACCACTAATAAATGCAACACCAAATGAAAAACGCTGCTTCTTTTGGTTGGTCTATTTATATGATGATATTCAAATCCAGATTTCATGGTCAGCCTGCTCCTTTTATTAATACACTATGTAACTGATAAATCACGGAAAGGGGTTTTTGAGTTCCCCTTTCCGCACCATATTCTCATTGCATTAAACACTAAATTCTGAGTCTGTGTCCTAAGAGTAATACCCTAAACACTCATCGACTTTCATTATTTTTTAAAGCATTTAAAATAACTGTTACTGCCTCAGCTCGAGTAGCGTTACCACGGGGCTGAATGGTGTTATCCGGATATCCTTTCATGATCCCGTTTCCGGTGGCAATAGCCACTGCTTCTTTAGCCCAATCTGAAATGCGATCACTGTCGTCAAAGGGAAGCACTTCTGCCGCTCCGGAAAGCTTAGCTGCCTGCACTACCATCACCGCCATTTGCTCCCGAGTAATCAAGTCATCGGGACCGAAGGCACCGGTATCATACCCTTTAACCACTCCGTTTTCCGCCGCCGCCCCAATATAGTCCTCAGCCCAATGACTTTCTGTATCCGTAAATGTTTGTCCCATAACCTTCGTAAGCTTGAATGCTTTAACCAGCACCGCGGCAAATTCAGCCCGGGTGATTCTGTTGTTCGGCATAAAACTGCCGTCAGGATACCCGTTGATGGCACCGAAGTTTACTAATTGATTAATGTTTTGCTCCGCCCAGTGCCCGGCAATGTCATTTAAAGTGGTTTCCTGCGCCACCTTAGTTAATAGGGCAAATTTAGTAAAATGATTCACTTCTACGGTTATGGTATTACCTGAAACTTTACCACCGAGATTTACCCACCGGCCCTGAATTTGATCATAGTAATATACTTCCGAAACCTCGCCGGGGTTTAAGGAAGTTTGAGCAAAGGTAAAAGTCAAGGTAACCGGTTTATTAAAACTGTAACTGACATTACTGCCTACTTTAAACTCGAACACAGAGCCCAGGATCCTAAAACCGGTAGGAGCAGCCGGAGGATCCGTCACCTTTTCAATGATGATGTCCACCTTTTGTGTGCCTGTTAATGCATTGGCCGGTATTTTCACCGTGACTTCACTCCCAAGGCTGACGGTGCCGCCGGCGCTGGGAGTAACTTCTGCCTTTCCGTTAGTAGAGGTAACCTCTTTTTCCGATGAACCACTTCCCCCTCCCCCGCCGGTGTTACCACCGGAAAAATCCCCACCAGGTTGGGTAGTTTCTTTGACAATAAAACTTTTGCTTGCAACATTACTGCCATAACCGGCAACAACCAGATACTCGCCGGCTTGGGCCGGAGCTTTAAAGGTAAGACTGTAATTTTTGTCCGCGCCGGATTTTATGGCATCATAAAAGACTATGCCTTGGGTACTGTCCAAAACTTTCACGGAAACGAAAACATTCGGATCGGCCTGGCCGGACGCCGTAATCTCCCCTCCCTGCGCTACTTTAATTGGGTTTAACGTAAGACTGACATTGTCCGCAAAAGCAAAACCCGGTAGCAAAAAAACCAAAAATATTACTGCTGTAACGAATACGATCGTCCTCTTGGTATGTTTATACATCTTCTCTCCCTCTTCATATTCATGTAACGGAGTCTAAGCATCAGGTGGAGTTTCCTCCTGATGCTTAGCTCGTGACGGCACCAAGCCATCCATGACCATCGACAAATTACATGCGCTAATTCGATTGTTCTAATGCATTTATAATTACCGTCGCGGCCTCGGCTCTGGTAGCGTTGCCTTTAGGCTGCACAGTATTGTCAGGATACCCTCTGATAATACCGCTCCCTGTGGCGGTGGCCATCGCCTCAACAGCCCAATCCGAAATGTGCTCGCTGTCGGCAAAGGAAAGATCTCTTGTCACGGCAGAAAGTTTAGCAGCTTTAACCACCATCACAGCCATTTGTTCCCGGATAATATAATCGTCCGGGCCAAAGGCGCCGTTATCATATCCTTTAACCACTCCGTTATCCGCTGCCGCCCCAATGTAGTCCCGTGCCCAGTGCCCGGCTGTGTCGGTAAATGTTTTCCCATCCCCAATGGAAAGCTGGAATGCTTTTACCAATACCGTGGCAAATTCGGCACGCGTAATTTTATTATTCGGTTTAAAGCTGCCGTCGGGATACCCATTAATGGCACCGATACTAACCAACTTTTTAATGCTGTTTTCTGCCCAATGTCCGGTAATATCATTTAGGATAGTCTCTTCCTTTTCCATGGCAACAAAAACAGCAAATTTAGTAAAGTGATCCACCTTGACGCTGATGGTATTGCCGGATACGGTACCACCTAAATCTACCCACCGACCTTTAGCTTCATCATAGTAATAAACCGACGGGGTTTCACCAGGATTGAGAGCTGTGGGATCGAGGATTATTGTGATGGTTACATCCTTAGCAAAATTATAGTTGTTTTCACCGCCCACACTGAACTCGTATACGCTGCCCATTAATTTTAGTCCTGCCAGAACAGCGGGAGGTGGAATTACTTTCCGAACCTTCACTTCCACGGCATTTTTTCCGGTCAGTGCGTTAGCCGGTATTTTAATAGTGGCTTCATTTCCTAAACTGATAGTGCCGCCGGCACTTGGTGTAACCATTGCCATACCGTTGGTTGAGACCACTCCCTGCAGACCACCACCACCGCCACCGCTGCCCGTTGGTATTTGAGTTTGGGTATAGGTGACAAACTTGGTAAAGTGCTTAGTCCAAATGACTAAATCGGAACCCACATCTAGTTTACCGTCTCCGCCTTCCGGAATATTATCGTCTGCCCATTCCTGATTGTCCAGGGCGCCCTCAGGCAAACTATTAATGGGGGTAAATTGGTTATTCCGGTAGTATCCTGCATCTTTACCCCCTTGACCGGGAACAAGAATACGCACAGCTTTGCTGAATGTCAACGGCACGTCACCAAATCCTACTTCAATCACCGTATCCACTGTGGCTGTCATGCCTTCATCAGGGGTCACAACTACCGTATCTTTCTCCTCTACTCGGGGCACGTTAATTGTACCATTCCAGCCGGCAGGGGCATTGATGATTGTCCCGGCAGGTATGTCCAGTTTTACAGGTGCTGTAGGGCTTATCTCCGTACTGGCCTCTATACTTAAGGCAGGAAGGGAATCAGTAACTATTTCGTTGGATTCATCCGGTTCATTCATTAGCGCAGCCACACTGATAGTCGCATCCGTCACACTGGGAGGCACAGTGATTTCCACTGGGCTGGATAAATTCAATGTATCCTCCGTAATAGCCAGATCTTTGTTAGAGCCGTCAGGATTTATATAAACCTCCGGCGCCTCTATTGGCTGAGCGATAGTATAATGTTCTGTCATCATGTCACTGTTGATCATTCCTGTCTTGACGGCAATTGCCTTAATGGTGACAGGCTCGCTGATGGTGATCGGGCCGTTGTATTCGGTGCTATCCGTAGTGGGCGTGCTGCCGTCAATAGTATAGTAAATTACAGCACCGGGGGTTTTAGTCTTCAATGTCACTTGGGTACCGGCTACTACTACCCCACCTAATGGCCAAGCGCTTGGTTTCGACACATTTTCCATCTCTGAAATAACCAGTTCTTTGGTAGCAACATTACTACCTTCACCTGCTATAACCGTTAGTGTCCCGGACGCTCCTGTTGGTACAATGAAGTCTATGCTATAGCTCCCGCTGGCGTCTGCTTTTGTGGTATCAAAATATAATATGTTTTGGGCTGCATCAACTATTTTTAGCGGCACCCACCCATTTGGCGCTGCTGTACCGGACGCTGTTACCGTCTCTCCCACTTTTGCTTCAGCTTTACTTAAGCTTAAAGTTACCGACGGTGCTGTTTCCGTTATTATCAGGTTCTTGGCAGCAACATTGCTACCTTCACCTGCTATAACCGTTAGTGTCCCGGACGCTCCTGTTGGTACAATGAAGTCTATGCTATAGCTCCCGCTGGCGTCTGCTTTTGTGGTATCAAAATATAATATGCTTTGGGCTGCATCAACTATTTTTAACGGCACCCACCCATGTGGCACTGCCGTGCCGAACGCTGTTACCGTCTCTCCCACTTTTGCTTCAGCTTTACTTAAGCTTAAAGTTACCGACGGTGCTGTTTCCGTTATTATCAGGTTCTTAGCAGCAATATTACTAGCTTCACCTGCAATAACCGTTAGTGTCCCGGACGCTTCTTTCGGTACGATGAAGTCTATGCTATAGTTTCCACTTGCGTCTGCCTTCGTGGTATCAAAATATAATATGCTTTGGGCTGCATCAACTATTTTTAACGGCACCCACCCATTGGGCGCTGCCGTGCCGAACGCTGTCACCGTCTCACCTGTTACTGCAGTAGTTTTACTTAAAAATAGGCTGGTTTCATCTAAAGCACTTGCCGTAGAAATAGAAGGAACACATAGCATAAATAACATCACTGCTATTTGAAGATACGCTATTATTTTTAACTTCATTTTTTACACTCCCTACTATTTCAGACTATTTCAATGGCACAGCAAATTATAAATCATCTAGCCGGCACATCTTATTAGTCATTAGTAGTACTACCTGTTTTTGGTTCCGGATAACAATTTCTAACCACTTGGGTTAGTAAAACTTCATCTGGCGTTAAGAATTTTGTATATGCACGCTAATCAAGCTTGTATTGCGTTAAACATGGACCCTTGACACGGAGAATTTCATGTTAGGCTTAACTTGGGATAAAACTGCATGTCCAAAGCCCGACAATGTAGTAAAACCCCGTATCAAGGGTATCACCTCTTTAGTTTTCTAAACGTAAAATCCGGCAAAGATTTATAAGCTTACGTTTATTGTAAAATGGTGGGGTTAAAGTCAATTGCGTTGGTTAAATTATCAACAATATAAGCTTTGATTACATCTCCTGACTTGGTATTAAAACCGGCCTGAGCGGTACCAACCACATCAAAATCAGCTCTTGTGGCATTAAGCGCAAGCTGACTGCCATTTCTAAAATGCGCAAAGACAACGGTTTCATTTCCGCTATGAGCAGTCACCGGCGTAATATTGACAGTGAAGTATTTAAACCCGGTCACACCGCTCTTAACCGTCATAGTTTTAATACCGTCCTGAGTTTCCCCAATGGTGTAAGCAGCATCAGCTTCAGGTACGATATTGTATTTCCCTTGGTCTGCCGTAACCGGTACTAACTTGATACTGACAATCTGAGAAATGGAGGCTTTTCCGGTTACTGCCGGTCCCACCAGACGAAGCGGCCAGTAGTCACCAGACTCATCTAACAGCGCTCCGTTCAGGGTATTGGCGATAATATAATCGCTGTTTCTGATTATGTCGGCACTATCGATCGTTACGGAACTCCCATCCTTAGCGGTAATTACCACCTGATACCCGCTTTCGGCCAATTCATTATTAAAGGCATTATCGGAATGCTGGTCCTGGTCATCGACAAATCCAGCCAAGAACCAGAGAGGCATGCCTTCCCAAACTCGGTTTTTATTATCGGTGTAAGTTGCTTTGTGGTTTGCCCCCATCTGACAAGTAAGAGCCGATTCAAAATAAGTTTTGCTAACTTGGTAATCAATACCACCAATCTCTTTGCCATCCAGTTCCAGCGTCCAATCTTGCTCAGGCACAGAGTAGATCTTGATTTCCGTAATATATTTTGCGGATAATCCGGCACAGGAAGGATACATGACACCATCGCCATAATAATAATGCCAGTATTGTTCCGGGATCGCCTCATGCATATCCCATTGCCCAAATATCTTGTCTTCCGGCATAAAGAATAAGCGCATTCCATCTCGATAATCGGGGACGTAATTCCCGTCACCCCACCAGGCTATAATAGCATCTCCCTGACGTGCCTGCACCGCTGGATCGGTATATATAGAGGAATAGGGAAGCTTGGTCTCCCAGCCGTCACTGGCCACAAACACGATATCCGTTCCTACTCCCATACCGCCGACCAGTTCACATAAATCTTTCACGCGGGTTCCTTTCACAGCGTTTTCGATTTTGAAACCGCCGGGATAGGTTTCATCAGCATCCCAAACATCATCCGGGTTGTTGGTGATTCCCTCATAACGGTATACAGTTTCTCCGTCTCCGATTACCTCTAGATTTTCCTCCATCCAATGATAATCAACAGTCATTTCGTTTATAATGGTGGTACGGTCTTCCCCATACTTGACGATACGCAGTTCAGGGATAGGCTGTATCATCCCAAAAGCCGTTAATTCTATCTCCACAACATTCCCAACACTGGTACCACCTAGGGTTCCGTCATCTTTAGCCACACCGGCGCCCACCAAACGAAGCGGCCATGAATCAGTCAGCGGTGCACCGTTACATTTATTAGCAATGATATAGTTACTGCTCTTCACTAGATCCTTACTAGAAAAGTCCTTGGTGTAGTCTTGCGCTTTCACTAAGACTGTGTATCCGGCATTTGCCTGATTTACATCATAAGCGTGAGGCTCGCGGTCATCTACCCATCCAATGAGGAACCAGAGAGGAATGCCGGACCATTTGTTTCCATCCCCATCCGTCCATTCTACCTGGTGCCCTGAACGGGGGCAAGCCAAGGCTTCTTCAAACTCCGCCTGAGAAATAACGTCACTGATTTTACCCACTAATTTAAGATTCCAACTATCTTCCCCTGCAGCCGGTGTCTGGAGTTCCGGTATTTCGATCCTCACGATATTACCGACAGCAGATCCTCCAAGAGACCCGTCGTCTTTGGTTACACCAGGTCCAACCAGCCTGAGAGGCGCTGAATCATCGTCAAGTGGTTTGTTATTGCATTTGTTTGCAACGATATAGCCGTTGCTCCGTTCTACATCGGCAATATCAAATTCCTTGTAATAACCTTCTTCGTCACCGGCAACCACTTTTACTGTATAACCTTCCGCAGCTACACTGTCATTGAAAGTCCAATGGTTGTCATCTTCGATGTCATCCACCGTACCTAACAGCACCCACAGAGGCACCCCGGACCAAATGTTGCCGTCTTTATCCGTCCACTCCTGATAGTGGCCTGAACCGGTACAAGCCAGACCTTCTTCAAATTCCGCCTGGGTAATGGTATCTCCTACCTCACCGAGCATCTCTAACGTCCATCCGGCCGGAGGTTCCGGCAGGTTTGTCAGTTCAATCTTGACAATGTTACCAACCTGCTCTCCGCCTGCCACTTCTCCACCTTTCAGATGAAGGGGCCAGCAATCTTTATCTGATTCGGTCTTCATGGGAAGGGGTTCCTCGTTCAGGGTATTGGCTACGATATATCCATCATTCCGTGCGATATCAGCACTCTGGAAAGTCGCACTCCACCCGTCACCGGCCCAAACCTTCACGACATAATTCTGGGCGGCCAGCTCATCATTAAAGTTAAAGTGATCGGGACCCACATCCGGGTCATCATCCACCATGGCCACCAAAAGCCAGAGGGGGATACCTCCCCAGACATTATTGTCACCATCGGTCCAGGTTACATAATGACCTGAATTAGGGCAAGCCAGGCCCTGCTCAAAGTAGTCTTTACTGACAGTCTCATCCTTTGCTCCCTTAAGGAGGAGATTCCAGGTCGAGGGTGTGGTAGCGTCTGAATCCACAATTATTTTTACCCCAGCGATAGCTGCCTCTTTTACTACATTATAGTCAGTCGTTTCGGAGTCGGCATAGTAAAATTCAACCTTGTCACCATCGATTAGCTCCACCAGGTTCAGCGCATC
>JBMNTN010000027.1:0-24414 GCA_050945755.1 Bacillota bacterium
ACAATATATTTTAATCGGTATTCCTTAAGGAGGCCGATTTTTTTTGCCTTAAATAATTAAAGGTTTTTACAGAAAAATGGGAAAATATAATAGTACTTTATTGAGGAATTGGAGAGCTATAGAGATGGATAAATACTTTATTTCTTCCCTCATTGATCACACCAACTTAAAACCCGAGGCTTTGAGAAGTGATATTCACCGGCTTTGTAGGGAAGCAGTGCAATACAATTTTAAGACAGTTTGTATTAACCCGGTACATGTTAAATTTGCTGTAGAAGAATTGAAAGGAACCGGCGTAGATGTTTGTACCGTTATCGGTTTTCCCCTGGGGGCAACAACCACCGGCGCCAAAGAGTATGAGACCGAAGAGACGGTAAACAACGGAGCAAGGGAAGTTGATATGGTAATCAATATTGGCGCCTTAAAGGCAGGAGAAAACCGGTATGTTTTTAATGAAATCAGACAGGTTGTGCAAAGCGCGTCCCCTGCTATTGTTAAGGTGATTATTGAGGCTTGCCTTTTATCTGATGCAGAGAAGGAAAAAGCTTGCCAACTTGCTGTTGAAGCTGGTGCTCATTTTGTAAAAACTTCCACAGGGTTTTCTTTGAGCGGGGCAACAATTAAAGATGTTATGCTAATGAAAAGGACGGTCGGTGCAAAAGCAGGGGTTAAAGCGGCCGGGGGAATCAGGGACCGAAAAACACTTGTATCTTTAGTTCAGGCAGGTGCCAATAGAATTGGTACCAGTGCCGGGGTACAAATTATGGCTTCTTGCGAACAAGAGGAAAAAGGAGAATGGTAATTATCGGTTGCCATTTTTCTTAACTTAATTTAAACTGTATTTATTAAAAGTTGTGGAATCTCGGGAGGTACTGCAATGAAATTTGTTGTGCTTTTGGGTGACGGGATGGCGGATTACCCTCTTAAACAATTAGGTGAGCGGACTCCGTTGGCGTATGCGCAAAAACCTAATATGGATAAATTAGCTAAGGTTTCAACTCTTGGTATGGTAAGGACTATTCCTGATGGGTTCCCCCCAGGAAGTGATGTGGCCAATCTTTCTGTCTTAGGTTATGAACCTGAGAAATATTATACCGGAAGATCACCTTTAGAGGCAGTCAGCTTAGGGGTAGAACTGGGAGAAAATGATGTGGCTTTGCGTTGCAATCTGGTTACCCTTTCAGCGGAGCCGGATTATCAGGACAAAACTATGGTGGATTATAGCTCGGAAGAGATTACCAGCGATGAGGCGGCTCAGTTAATTAAAGCAATTGATGACGAACTGGGTTCACCGGAATTTCATTTTTACCCCGGTGTCAGTTACCGCCACTGTTTGGTATGGAAAAACGGGCTGCTGGATTTAGATCTTACTCCACCTCATGATATCTCTGATCAAAAGATTACCCGCCACTTGCCCAAAGGAAAAGGAGCGGAAATTATTTTCGATCTTATGAAACGGAGCACGTCGATTTTAGAGAATCATCCGGTTAATATTTCCAGACAGCAAAAAGGTTTAAGACCGGCTACATCTATCTGGCTTTGGGGTCAAGGGAAGAAACCTGCGCTGACTCTTTTCAAAGATAGATTTTCTGTAGAAGGTTCCGTAGTTTGTGCCGTAGATCTAATCAAAGGTTTGGGGATTTGTGCCGGTTTGGAGATTATCAACGTGCCCGGTGTAACAGGAAACATCCATACAAACTTTCAAGGTAAAGCTGATGCCGCGGTCCAAGCTTTAAAAAACGGTAAAGATTTTGTTTATGTTCATGTTGAAGCGCCTGATGAGGCCGGTCATCAAGGAAATATCAATGATAAAGTAAAGGCAATTGAGATAATTGATGAAAAAGTCTTAGGAACTATTTTAACAGGTTTAGAATCTCTTAATGATGATTACCGGCTGATGGTTTTACCGGATCATCCTACCCCAATTAGCATTAAGACGCATACAGCGGAGATTGTTCCCTTTATGATTTATGACAGCCGGTTTAGGGTTACTTCTTCTGCAACAAGTTATGATGAAGATAATGCCCGGGCAACCGGGGTTTTTGTGGAGAGTGGTCCCGAATTAATGGCAAGGTTGATAAAAGGCTGATATAATTAAGGGAGCCTAGAATGGCTCCCATTTCTTGTGGCAAAAATATTTAGACGTCCCCCTTAGTATAAGCTTGATAATTAGCAGAGGGATGAATTGAGGTATAGTAGGAGGCTGTCAAATTGAATCTGCCAAGCAAAAAGAACAAAGAACAGTTTGTACGTGATATGTTTAATTCCATCGCACCGAGATATGATCTTCTTAATACACTCATGAGTCTTGGCATGGATAGAAGATGGCGCCTGCTGGCGGTTAAACGTTCCAGGGTTCTCCCGGGAGGAAGGGCTTTGGACATTTGTTGTGGTACCGGGATGCTTACACTAGAGCTTGCCCGGGCTGTAGGTCGAGAGGGACATGTAATCGGATTGGACTTCTCCCAAAATATGCTGGATATTGCGCGTCAGAGGGTAAACCGATCGCCTTTGCAGGGAATAATTGATCTGGTTTCGGGAAATGCCATGTCCTTACCTTTTGAAGAAAACAGTTTTGATGCTGTGACAGTAGGCTGGGGCTTGCGGAATGTACCTGATATAAAAACCGTAGTAAAGGAAATGGAACGGGTTGTAAAACCAGGAGGCATGGTAGTTTCTTTGGATATGGCGAAACCGGAGTTGCCTGTGTTTAAACAAATTTATTGGCTGTATTTTGAGAAATTGGTTCCTTTGATGGGGAAAGTTTGGGCGAAACAAGAGACGGCGTACAGTTATTTACATAACTCAGCCCGGGCTTTTACCCACCAAAAAGAGCTGGCGAATATTTTCCGGGAGACAGGATTAGTGGAAACCGGTTACACAAATTTATTTGGAGGAGTGGTTGCTTTAGTGGCGGGAAAAAAACCTCAGATTTAAATGATTGTAAAGGCTTTGGAGGCGCTAGAATGAATGGTAAAGGCAATAGTTCCGATTTTATAAAATTTTTGGGTACAGCAGGTGCAAGGGTGGTAGTCTCAAAACAGCTTAGGTCTTCCGGCGGGATGTGGATTTGCCTGGGCGGGAAAAATATTTTTTTTGATCCGGGGCCAGGTGCCCTTGTCAGGTGCTGGGACAGCAATCCCCCCATGGACCCTTCTTCTCTTGACGCGATTGTTTTAACCCACCGTCATTTAGATCATTCCGGTGATATGAATGCCATGGTAGAAGCTATGGTAGAAGGCGGTTTTACCCCCCATGGGGAAGTTTTTGCGCCGGGTGATGCTCTAAATGGGCCAGAACCAATTCTATTTAAGTATTTAAGGCGTTATCTCCAACGGATAAACACAATCACTGAAGGATCTCGATTTTACTTAAGTGATATTGAAATAGAGTTTCCCGTCCGACATCTGCACCCGGTGGAAACCTACGGAGTAAAACTTAAATACCAGGATAAGAGCATTTCTTACATAGTCGACACCAGGTTTTTTCCGGAATTAATTGAGTCTTACCGAGCTCAAGTATTGATTATTAGCATGACGTTTATGTATCCTTTTTACGGAAATAATGTATTTCACCTTTCCAGTAAAGAAATTGTTCCTCTGATCAAAGGGATTAATCCGAAAATAGTATTTCTTACTCATTTTGGACGGCGGGTTGTGGAAGTAGGTCCGGAGATAATTGCCGGAAAGCTGGAAGAGGAAACGGGTATCCGAGTTTGTGCCGCTCAGGATGGAATGGAATATTCTATTAATTAAGAGGTCGAAGACCTGGCTACATATTAAGGAGTGAAAAATGGAGGTAAAAGGGAACCGGCAAGGGGTATCAGGTGCTTTTTTAAATCGCTTGGAAAAACTTTATGATTATTCGGTAGATCGAGAGATGATCATCAACCGAGATCTTGCCTTAGAACTTGCTGCGGTAACGGCGTCAAACAATAAAGAGGTGGCCGTTTATATCAATCGGCGCGGGCGTGTCGTTCATGTTGCTGTAGGTACTGATTATACCGTACCCTTGGAAGAATTAAATTTGCGCAGAGGCCAAAAACGTTTGAGCGGTTTGCGTTGTATTCACACTCATCCGGGAGGGGACGGGACTTTAAGTAGCGTGGATCTAGCTGCGCTGGAAATGATGAGATTTGATTGTATGGTAGCCTTAGGGGTCAGCAAAGACGGAACAGTTTGCTCCCTTGAGGCAGCTTTTCTTGAACCGGATGAAGGAACGGTAGAAAAACACTTTTTTTCTTCTTTAACTGAAGCTGAACAATTCCATTTCTTGGCCCGCGTAGAGGAATTTGAATCAAAGATCGGCAGACTATACCATAAAGTAGACAGTACAGTTGAGGAGAAAGCAATTTTAATTGGGCTGGATTGTGATAAGAACAGTGAAAAAGCTGAGGAATCATTAGACGAATTGGAGCGACTTGCTCTTTCCGCCGGATTGGTTGTTTTGGCTAAGGATCTGCAAAAGAGAAACAGGCCGGATGCCTCATTTTATATTGGCCGGGGAAAAGCCGGAGAGATTCAACTTCTTGCTCAGGCAAAGAAGGCCAATGTTATTGTGTGTGATGACGAACTGTCTCCTGCTCAGCAGAAAAACCTAGAAGAGGTTATTGGCGTAAAAATCATAGATCGCACGATGTTGATTTTAGATATTTTTGCTCAAAGGGCTAAAAGTAATGAAGGGAAACTCCAGGTGGAACTGGCCCAGCTGAAATATTTGCTTCCCCGTCTGACCGGGCAGGGTATGGTTCTTTCCCGGCTGGGTGGAGGAATTGGAACCAGGGGCCCTGGGGAAACCAAATTGGAAGTTGACCGGCGACGGATTAGAAAACGAATCATTGATTTAGAACGTCGTCTTGAGACAGTAAGAAGGGCGCGGGTACTGCACAGAAAAAACTGGCGGGATAAAGAGTGGCCTGTGTTGGCTTTGGTTGGTTATACAAACGCAGGAAAATCTACCCTAATGAATTGCCTGACCGGGGCCGGAGTTCTGGTGGAAGATCAGCTCTTTGCTACTCTTGATCCGACGATCCGGATATTGAAACTGCCTGACAGTCGCTCGGTGCTTCTTTCCGATACTGTAGGTTTTGTCCGCAAGCTTCCCCACCATTTGGTAGCTGCATTTCGAGCTACATTGGAAGAGACGGTGGAAGCGGAAGTACTGCTTCATGTGATTGATGGGAGCAGTCCACAGGTAGAGGAACAGGCTCAAGCTGTGTACCAGGTGTTAAAAAATCTGGGGGCGGGGGAAAAACGGGTACTGACAGTGATCAATAAGATTGATTTGATTGAAAATGATGCAGTTTTGTCTCGCCTGCTCCGGAAGTTTCAACCTTCAGTTGCTGTCTCAGCGGATAAAGGTATTGGCATGGACAATCTGCTCAAAAAAATTCAGGAAATACTTCCCGGCAAGTTGGAATTGATGCACGTTTTTTTACCTTTTGGTCAGGCATCTTATTTGGCAGAGATCCATGCATATGGTCGGGTTGTTGAAGAGCATTACACGGAACTTGGTATTGATATCACGGCTTATCTGGATCGTAGATTGGCAAGTGTATTAGCAAAATATTTAGTAATGAAATAAACGAGCATGGTTTTGCATAGGTAATTCTCAATTGTTTGCGAAAGCATCATCTGATGCTTTTTTGCCTTTTTGGGATAAGATATAATTAGTCAGTCAAAATAAGGGGAATGGATTGTGCCCGAGACAGTTTATTTTTTAGGTGCCGGAGCTTCCCAGGAAGCAGGAATTCCGACACAAAAAGAACTTTGGGACCGGGTTTTAACCAGGTGGGAGAAAACCGGGGATGAAAATATAAAAGAGGTATTGGATTTTGCTGTTTATTTAAATTTTGGAGAATCTATCCGGTCTGTCCAAGTGGATTTTGCGGAATTTTTAACGTTAATTGATTTGGCTTTAGAACAAAATGTTTCTTTGGGAAAATTTGACGTGGGGAGATTAAGAAAAATTCGATATGATACGATAAAATCAATTTGTCAAATTTTAGAGAATTCCGTTGAGCATTGGAAAAAAGAAAAATTACTTAGTTTCTGCCAAAGACTTGCGCCGTCGGATCCGATTATTTCATTAAATTATGATACGATGATGGATGGTTTAATTAACGAGACAATAGGAGCAGTATCTTATGGTTTTCATCTTACGCCTTTATCCCAGGAAGACACTAATCCTCAAGGTCAGCTGATTTTAAAACCACATGGCTCTTTAAACTGGCACTATTGCGGCCGATGCAACAGTGTTTTTCTCTCCTCTCTCCGGACTGATGGAGGTAATTTCTCAGATCGATTAAAATGTTTAAATGATGGGAACTTTCTTGAACAGGTGCTAGTTACACCGTCGTATGAAAAAAAGTTTCTTGTTCCTCAGTTGCATGAAGTTTGGTACCAGTGTTTCTGCCGGTTAAAAGAAGCCACGAGAATTTTTTTTATCGGTTATTCTTTTCCTCCGGGGGATATCCATCTAATTTATTTAATTAAAAGGGCAGTGCTGGCAGGAGGAAAGAAGCCGGAAATCAACATTGTTGCCAGGGATTCTTATGGAACTGTGCACTGTCGGTGCAGACATATCTTTGCTAAGTTTAATTATTTTAATATGTCATTTAGTGATTTTTTACAATCCGGCCTTCACTAGGAGGAAATTATTGTCGCCGCTGGAATAGGTAATTATGCTCTCAATTGACGGCTGGTGATGATAGTGGATATTTTAAAAATAATAAAGAAAAAGAGTGACGAGCAAGAAGCATTATCAATTGTCTACCGGGAACCGGACGGTTCTCTTAATTATTATCACGTCATACCTTATCTAGTAGAGCCTACTTTTTTTCAAGGGCTGACGAATAGGGGCACATTTTCATTCCAATACACTTGTGTAATTGCTCTTGAAGAACAGGGACATTCCCAGCATTTATCATGGCGCAGAATAAAGTCCGAAAAAAAAATGATTGTCCTTCCAGGCGCAAGGAGGCCTGTTTATTTTCAGCAACTGACGGAGGAAGAAAAATATATTTTAATGAGGGCAGTTTTTACCGGAAAAGCGATTATTGTTGCTGATTATATCATAGTGGAACAGGGGGAGAGGTAGTGTACGATTACCATTTACATTCAAACAATTCTGCAGATGGAAAACGGAGTATTGATGAGGTCTGTTCAATAATGATTGAACGGGGGTTTAAAGAAATTGCTTTTACTGACCACCTTGATTATGATTGTCCTGCTCAAAATGATCATTTGCTCGATTACGATCGGTATTCCGCTGATATTGAGGAAGCACGACAAAAATATGGCCGGTTAATTCATATTATAAAAGGAATGGAAATTGGACTGCAGCCTCAGGTTGTCGAGAAGAATGTTGAATATACCTTAAAGAATAAATTTGATTTTGTGATTGGCTCAGTGCATCATGTAGACAATTTGGAATTGTTTACGGGAGATTTTTGCCAGGGAAAAATTCGGGAAGAGGCTTACCCATATTATTTGGAAGAAGTTTGTCGGATGGTAGAGAGTTTTCATAATTTCCACGTTCTAGGTCATTTGGATGTAGTGCGCCGTTATAAAGGCTTTGAAAATAGGACAATGACGGTAGAGGAGTTTCCCGATTTGATTGATGCGATATTAAAAAATTTGATTGAAACCGGCAGAGGGATTGAAGTGAATTCTTCCGGTTACCGGCACGGACTTAATGATACGCTGCCTTCTTTGAACATTGTAAAAAGATTTCGAGAGCTAGGCGGGGAAATTGTCACCGTTGGGTCGGATGCTCACCGGGGCGATGCTTTTGGTTATAAAATTACGGAGTCTTTTCGTGTGCTAAAGGAGGCTGGATTTGCTCATGTTTGTTTGTTCCGAGAAGGAAACCCTATAATGGTCGACATACCGTAAAGATAATTGACTTGCGCTATCAACTTTCATGAGCGATATTTTAAAAACCCGGGAACAGTTCCCGGGTTTATATATATGACAGCACTTTTTGCTCCCAATAACTATTAGCCACCAGGCGTAGGATAAACGGATGCTTTTCCCAAGGAATCAATCTACCCAGAGTCATCAGCACAGCAAAAGCTTGTTTAGTGCATTGTTTGACAGGGAAATTTTCAATGAAATGTTCTAACGTTTTTTTAATAGTTTCCTGTACTTTTGTATCTATTAAGTGAGCAATATATTTTTTCCCAAAAGGATTCAGTCGGTAATTTTCCAGCTGTAGAGCAATTGGATGGATTTTTTCTGGGGGAAAATAGATTTCGGCAAATTCCGGCAGGTCTGCTAAAGTGTCCGCATCCTGCAAATAATAATCTAAGTTGTTAATAACTTCACAGGGATCAAAGGTTAGTGTCAAATTCAGGTTTTGAATTTCCTCCGGCAAGCCGGTCTGACGCAGGCGCACCAGAGCCTGCATAATTCTATTTTGGCCCGTGAGTGGGACGGAACAGTTTTCCAGTGCGGACTCTAACGAAGATACCAGCAGATTTTTCACTTGAGTTTCCAGCAGCATTAATTTCCCCGGGCACAAACTGTTGATAAACATGACATAGCTGAGATAGCATTCTGGTGCTATGCGATGAAAAAGGTTCGTCAATTCCTGATCGGTAAGCTTATCGGTAACTCTATATTGATAAAACAGGTATTCTAATGATGTGACAGGAGCTTGCCGAATTCTTGCCTTTAACCTTTCCAATAGCATATTCCCTTTATTGAAAACTTCAGGTCTTTGACTAATAATATTATCCATAATCTGAGAAATCGGCACTGACCTGTATTGACACATGTTTGGCACCTCCGATAAATATTACGGATATTCTTTAATAAATATTAGTACCAATCAAAAACCACAACTTAGTTAAATTGGAAAATTATTAATTAATATAAAGTACAAAAAGATATTCATTATTTATTGTCGTTATCCTTCAAGAAAATTAGTTTAACAAAAATAAATTAATTTAGTTTAATTAAAAAGTATAACACTTACGTGCGATGCTTTTTTTATTTTTTAATTATCTTATATCTAATAGAAGTTTTATGTTGGATTTAAAATTTTAAGATAAATTCTTAATATTATCTTTAGAATTTTTAACCCGCAAACTTGAGGAATAAAGACAAGAAATTTTTAAATTACAAAAATCTGCCGGGATTTGCAGAAATACCACAGATTTTTCCAGGAGGAATTTACTGGTAATGGGGAGAAACATTTTTGCGTATATTTTAAATATTCAGAAAATTAGGAGGTGGTAGAACAGTATTTTAACTTTTTCTTATTTAGCTATCTATAGGGAGGTAAAAATATACAATGACTATATTGAAAAAACGAGGAGTTTTTTTAGGATTGGTGCTGCTTTTAGTTGTTGGCATGTGTTTTTTAGCCGGATGTGGAGATAAATCTTCTAATGTCGCTGCTGGAACAGCTGAAGATCCAATTATTGTAAAGTTCTCTCATGTTACATCCCCGGATAGTCCTAAAGGGGCGGCTGCCCAAAGATTTGCGGATTTAGTAGCAGAAAGGACTGAGGGGCGGGTAAAAGTTGAAGTCTATCCGGCATCCCAATTATATGGGGACAAAGAAGAATTGGAAGCATTAATGGCAGGGAATGTCCATATTATTGCTCCTACGGCAGCAAAGATGCTTGGATTGGTGCCGGCCTTTCAAATTTTTGATCTTCCCTTTCTTTTTGCAAATAAGGAAGTATGCTATCAAGCCTTTGACGGGGAAGTGGGGCAAAAATTGTTCAAACAACTTGAACCCCATGGCATAACCGGCTTGGCTTTCTGGGAAAACGGATTTAAACATTTTGGCAACAACAAAAGAGTATTAAAAAGCCCGGAGGATTTTGCAGGCCTTAAGTTCCGGATTATGGCCGGTAAGGTTTTGGAAGCCCAGTTTAAGGCTCTTGGTGCGGCCGGAGCAGTAATTCCATTTGGGGAAACATATACTGCCCTTCAGCAAGGAACAGTAGATGGCCAAGAAAACACCTGGAATAATATGGAGACTCAAAAATTTTATGAAGTCCAGCCATACCTTACGCAATCTAATCATGGTCGTCTTGATTATGTGATACTAACCAACACTGTCTTCTGGAACGGCTTACCGGATGATATCCGCCAGATCATGGAAGACACCATGAAAGAAGTAACTGCTTGGGAACGGGAACAGGCTGAGGCTTTAAATAATAGAAGTCTGGAAATCATTAAAGCCAGCGGTAAATGTCAGGTTTATGAATTGTCTCCGGAAGAGACAAAGGCTTTTCAGGATAAGATGGAACCGATGTGGACAGAGTTTGAAGACGTGATCGGCAAGGATTTAATTGATGGAGTTAAAAGCTTGTATTAGCTGTTTGTCTAATTTTAAAGCACGGGCACATTGCGCGTCCCGTGCTTATTGATTTAAGCAGGCAGCTTGAGGAGGGGAGAAGTTGAACAAAGTCAATCGATTCTGGTCTGCTTTGGAGGACTGGATTTCAGGTGGCCTGATTGTTATCGGTTTAGGCCAGATACTTTATGGTGTTATCATGCGATATGTTTTTAATAATCCAATTACCTGGATAGATGAAATTTCAAAGTACTTTATTATTTGGGGTAGTTTTATTGGGGCTGCTGTAGCACTTAGGGATGATCACCACATAAAAGTTGACCTGCTCTATAGATTTTTTCCCAAACCGGTTAAGAAAATTGTCAGTATCTTTGCGAATTTAGTGGGAGTATTTTTTGCTTGTTTTTTAACTTATTACGGAACAGACCTTCTCCTGTCAAAATGGCAAATTGGCCAGCGTTCCATGGACGTAGGGGTTCCCCTTTGGCTTATCTACCTTATCTTTCCCATTTTCGGTGTGTTTCTAATTATCAGATTTATCGAACAGCTTTATATGATCTGGACCGGAAAACAGCGCCAAGGAGGGATTACATACTAATGGTACTAACGTTATTTGGATTGTTCATTGCTCTATTTTTGCTGAACGTGCCTATTGGTGTTGCCCTGGGCATATCCACCATTCTTGTTTTGATGGGGACAGACTTTACCTTGTATATGATTCCTCAGAGAATGTTCTCGGCATTGGATTCTACTCCCTTAATGGCTATTCCAGGCTTTGTTTTTGCTGGAGTGCTGATGTCCAGAGGAGGAATTTCTAAATATCTGATTTCGGCGTTAAAAACTTACGTTGGCCATTTGCGTGGTGGTCTATCTGTGGTAACTATTTTGGCATGCATGATTTTTGCGGCGATTTCCGGCTCGTCTCCGGCCACCGCTGCCGCTATTGGTTCTATCATGATACCGGGAATGGTCAATGCCGGTTATGATAAGGCTTATGCTATGGGACTCGTGGCAGCTTCCGGAACATTGGGGATCCTTATTCCCCCCAGCGTCCCTTTAATTGTATACGGTGTGGTAGCGGAAGAATCTATCGGCAAACTGTTTATGGCAGGCGTACTGCCGGGAATCCTGCTCGGCACTATTTTAGTTACGGCAGCTATTCTCTATGCCAAAAAGCATAATTATGGCGGTGATTCCAAAGCTACATGGAAAGAGCGGGGGCAGGCTACAGTTAAGGCCATTTGGGGGGCAGTTCTTCCGTTCTTGATTCTAGGTAGTATTTATACGGGAATCTGTACTCCCACAGAAGCAGCAGTAGTTGCCTGCTTTTATACCATAATAGTTTCTGCGTTTATTTATCGGGAATTGACATGGAAGGATATTCGGCCGATTCTTAGAGAGACAGTTAATATTACTTCGATGATATTTTTAATAATTGCCTCTGCGATGCTTTTTGCTCTGTTTTTAACTAATCATCAGGTTCCGCAGAGTGTGGCCAATTGGATCAGTGAAGCTAATGTCAATAAGTGGGTCTTCTTTTTACTTACCAACTTGATGTTTTTTGTAATGGGAACCTTTTTGGAGGCAGTATCGATTATTCTGATCACCTTGCCGATCTTCTTGCCTATTGTTAAATATATGGGGATTGATCCGGTTCATTTCGCTATTGTTATGACGGTAAACATGGAATTGGCGATGATTACCCCGCCAGTAGGTTTAAATCTTTTTGTGGTGAGCGGTATTGCTAAAGAACCTTTAGAAAGGGTGGTACGGGGGGTAATTCCCTTTATTCTACTGCTAATTTGCGTGCTGGCGTTATTAGTAATATTCCCAGATATTTCCCTTTATCTGCCTAGTTTAATGGATTAATTTATAATGTAAGGGTACAAAAGAAAACTGATTTTAATAAAGGCTCTTCAAACAGGAAGTGCCTTTATTTTTGGAGAAGTAATCATGGATAGACTTTTTTATGCTTGAACATTGTTCCTTTATCGAGAGCCAGGGAAAAATATGAAATTTGGGTGGTGGAAACAGGATGTCTCTTCGGTTTATCATTGGCCGGGCGGGAAGTGGTAAGACCTATAAATGTCTTGAGGAAATTAGACAGCGACTGCTCAAAAATCTTCAAGGAATGCCAATTCTTTTTATTGTACCGGAGCAGGCCACTTTTCAAACAGAAAAAGCTTTGGCAGAAAGTCCGGAATTAATGGGATCCATCCGCGCCCAGGTGCTTAGTTTTCGGCGCCTAGCTTGGCGAGTGCTGCAGGAAGTGGGTGGAGGTGCTCGACAACACATTGGGGAACTGGGCAAACAAATGGCCCTTAGAAAAATACTAGAAGAAAACAAAGACAAGTTGCAAGCCTTTCAAAAAGCAATTCAACAGCCAGGGTTTATTGACTGCCTTTCCCAGGCACTATGTGAATTTAAAAAATATCGGATTACATCCCGGCAGTTAGAAGAAACAGCAGTTGAATTAGCAACCGGTGAAGGAGAGAGCCTGCTGGTCAAGAAGCTTCGTGATTTGGGAATCATTTATGAAGAATTTGAGCTTTTTTTAGGTGATAAATATATTGACCCGGAGGATTACCTGACCAAGCTGGCGGAGAGTCTTGACCGGTCTCAAACCGTATCCGGTGCGGAAGTATGGATGGATGGTTTTGCCGGTTTTACCCCGCAGGAACTGTTCGTAGTGGAAAAGCTGTTACTAACTTGCCGGAAGGTAAATGTTGCATTATGTCTTGATCCGAAAAATTTGAATGGTGATGTTGAAACAGATAATTTATTTTTCCCTGTATGGGACACATATCGAAAGATAAAAGCACTGGCAGAGGAGTTAGGTGTGGAGATAGTCCCGCCCTTAATCCTCGACGGAGAAACCCTTCCCCGTTTTCAGGATGCCCCGCTTCTTGGCCATATTGAAAAGAATTTTGATGCTTCCCGATCCGTGTCTTGGGCGGGGAATACGGATGCGCTGAAATTAGCGGCGGCAGCAAACAAAAGAGCGGAGGTTGAGGCGGCGGCGCGAGAAATAATAGCATTGTGCCGGGAAGAAGGTTACCGTTGGCGGGAAATCAGTGTTGTCGTGCGGGATTTAACTCTCTATAGTGATCTTATTTCCGTGGTTTTTCGTGATTATGGAATTCCATGTTTTATTGATATGAAAAGAAGTGTCCTGCACCACCCATTAATTGAGTTAATCCGTTCCGCTCTGGAAGTAGTGTTGGATAACTGGTCCTATGATCCGGTTTTCCGGTATTTAAAAACAGACTTAATTCCCGTCACCCGGGAAGAAATTGATTATCTGGAGAACTATGTTCTAGCCCATGGAATCAGAGGTTCCCGCTGGTATGATAATAAACCGTGGACTTACCGGAGACGGTTCACCATGGGAGAGGATTCAGGGCCTTTACCCTGGGAAGAAGAGGAGTTAGCCCAGGTCAATCGGATTAGGGAAAAAGCTTGTCGGCATCTTGCAAAATTCTATCGAAAAACTAATCCGGCGGAAACGGTTAAAGAAATGTCTGCCAATATTTTTGATCTGCTGACTGATTTAGATGTCTTTGGCCAATTGGAAGATTGGAAAAAACAGGCGGAGGATCTTGGCCGGTTGGACCTTGCATTGGAATATGCTCAGGTTTGGGATGCAGTAATGGATCTCCTGGACCAGATCGTGGAAACAATGGGTGACCATAAAATATCCCTTGTAAATTATGCAAGCGTTTTGGATGCGGGGATTAATGCTATCAGGCTTGGCTTAATTCCACCTAGTTTAGACCAGGTTTTTGTGGCAGGGCTGGATCGAAGCAGGAATCCGAATGTCAAGGCTTGCTTTGTGCTGGGTGTAAATGATGGGGTGCTGCCTGCCCGGGTGCAGGATGAGGGAGTTTTTAGCAGTCTTGATCGGGAGATGCTTGCCCGTTTTTATGAAATGGCTCCGGATAGCCGAAAACGTTTGTTAGATGAAAAATATTTAGCTTACATTGCTCTTACTCGGGCCGGTAAGCGCATGTGGATAAGTTATGCTTTGGCGGACGAGGAAGGAAAATCATTAAAGCCCTCATTTCTAATTCGCCGTCTCAAAGAAAATATTTTAAATATTGAAGAGGTAAACTGCCCGGTGGAACCTCCGGGTAAAGCTTGCCAGGACTTAGCGTTTTTATCTGATATTGAGCACGGGTTGTCTTTCTTGGGTTTACAGCTGAGAAATGCGAAAAGCGGAAAAGAAACAAACGAATTATGGTGGGATGCCTATAACTACATGGTGCAAGAACCAAGCCTTCATTCTAGGCTGCAACAATTAATAAACGGTTTATTTTATTCTAACCAGGAAACATTCGCTTCCAAACAGGTGGTAGGAAAGCTTTTTGGAGAAAAATTAAGGACCAGTGTTTCCCGTTTGGAAAAATTCAGTGCCTGTCCTTTTGCTCATTTTGCATCTTATGGGTTGGGATTAAAAGAACGAGAGGAATACCGGCTGGGCGCACCGGATTTGGGACAGCTGTTTCATGCCGCTCTGCAAAAAATAACGGAAAAGTTAGCTGCTCAAGGTATTAAATGGGCTGGGTTAACGAAAGAGGATTGTTCCCGATTGGCGGAGGAATCTGTATCGGAGCTTGCCCCAAAATTACAAAATGAAATTTTACTTTCTACTGCGCGTTATCGTTATTTAATTCGTAAGCTATCCGGTACTATCACAACGGCTTTAGTAGTATTGGCTGAGCATGGGCGCAGGGGGAAATTTCAACCGATTCGCTGGGAGATAAATTTTGGTCCGGATGGTCCTTTGTCTTCATTGAAGTTTGATTTAGGAGACGGGCGAGAAATGGAACTTGTCGGGCGAGTGGATCGAATTGACGCAGCCTCAGATGGCAGCAATTATTTTTTGCGGGTGATTGATTATAAGTCCGGAAAGTCGTCGTGGGATTTGACCGATCTCTTTTATGGTTTAAAAATGCAGTTAATGGTCTATCTCTTGGTATCTCTCTCTAACTCTGCGGTGCTGGTGGGAGAGGAGGCACTTCCCGCGGGAATGCTTTATTTTGGGGTGCATAATCCTTTTATTTCTGCTGATGCTCCTTTGGAGGCAGAAAAGGCAAAGGAAGAGGTATTAAAATCCCTAAAAATGAAGGGAATGGTAATTGCCGATCCGCAGATCGTAAAACTGATGGATCGGGAAGCTAAACGGTTTTCTCCTTTGGTTCCCGTAGCCTTACGGGCAGATGGCAGTGTTGAACAAAGATATGGCGGTATGAGTACTATCCAGTTTAACTTGCTGAAAGAACATTTTTTAAAACTATTACATCAAGTATCCTGCCAAATTCTTGACGGTTTTACGGCGATCAGCCCATATAAAAAAGGCAATTTTACCGCCTGCCGGTACTGTAGTTTTAAGCCTGTTTGCCATTTTGATCCGTTAATAGCTGATAATCAGTTTCGACCGCTTGTCAAGCCGGCTGATCTTTGGGCAGAATTAAAATCAAAGGTTGGTGAGGTTGAAGATGAGTAAGACTCTTTGGACGGAGGAACAAAAAAGAGGTTTTTCCGAACGGGCGGATAACCTGCTGGTTGCTGCGGCAGCCGGTTCCGGGAAAACTGCTGTCCTGGTGGAAAGAATTCTTGGCTATATTACCGATCCAAAAAATCCTGTAGATATTGATAGGTTGCTGGTAGTTACTTTTACCAATGCGGCAGCGGCGGAAATGCGCCAGCGTGTTGGAGAAAAGATTGAGCAAAAAATTAACGAGCAGCCTGATTGCCAGCTCCTTCGACACCAGTTCAATCTCCTTAATCGGGCAAGCATTACTACCATGCATTCCTTTTGTTTAGACATACTCCGTCAGCATTTTCACCGATTGGAATTAGATCCTAGTTTTCGAGTAGCTGATGAAACGGAAATAACCCTCCTAAAGGCCGATGTTTTGGACAAGGTCTTGGAGGATAATTACGAAAGCGGTTGTATTGATTTTCTGACACTTGTGGAAAAGTTAGGCGGGGAGCGCAGCGATGACCGACTAGGAAACATTGTCCTGGAGCTTTACCGGTATGCCCGCAGTCAACCATATCCTCGGGAATGGCTGAAAAATGCCGGCCAAGATATTTCAAACATTTTAAAAATTGATAGTTTTCCTTGGTGCGCATCTCTTATGGAACATATTAACCTTTGCCTAGATCAAAGCTTTTTAGAACTTAAGAAGGCACAGGAACGGGCAAGACAACCGGGTGGACCGGATTGTTATTGTACGGTTTTAGAGAAAGATATGATTATAGTTAGGGAACTGCGGGATGCCTCATTAAAAAGCTGGGATGCTCTTTATCGTGCTTTCCAAGGTATAAAGTGGGATCGGCTTCCCCGCTGCTCTAAGGATGTGGATGAGAGATTAAAAGAAGCAGTACAGGAAAGGCGCAATCGAGTAAAAAAGGATGTGGGCAAGCTGGAAAAAAGCTATTTTTCCAGGCAGCCTGAAGACTATTTAAAGGATCTTCGAGAAGCCGTTTCCGAAATAAAAGAGCTTACCCGGTTGGTTATTCAATTTGATCAGGAATTCCAAAAAGTAAAATTGGAAAAGTCTTTGGTAGACTTTTCCGACCTGGAACACTATGTTTTAGAAATTTTAGAAGATTCCAATTCAGAACTTTCTTCTGAATTAAAGGAACGGTATCGGGAAGTGCTGGTGGATGAATACCAAGATATTAACAGCGTCCAAGAAAGAATTCTGGAATTGGTATCCGGTGGAACCCGCCGTTTCATGGTGGGGGATGTAAAGCAGAGTATTTATCGCTTTCGCTTAGCGGAACCAGGCTTGTTTTTGAAAAAATTTAATATGTTCTCAGAAGAAAAGGGAGAAAAGAACCAAAAGATTACCTTGTCGCGAAATTTTCGGAGTAGAAAGGAAATTCTTGAGGCAGTCAATTTTATATTTAAACAGATTATGACTCCCGTTTTAGGGGAAATTGGTTATGATAAACATGCAGAGTTGGTACCGGGGAGAGTCTTCCCTGATAAACCTGATCAGGAAGAGGAACCGGTGGAGCTTTATCTGATTGACCGACGCGGGAATCAGAATATGATGCAGGAGTTAGACGGGGAACCGGAATCGGCGGAGGATTACCAGAAAACAGAGGAAGCGGAAGAAGGGGAAATACCGACCCATATTCAGGCAGAGGCAAGGTTAATAGCTGCTCGGATCAAAGAGTTAGTAGCGGGTGACCGGCCATTAATGATCCTTGACGGGGCAAATTACCGGCCGGCGGCTTTCCGTGATATTGTAATTTTGTTACGGGCTACCAGGGGCTGGGCAGATATCTTTATGGAGGAACTGCAGTTTGCCGGGATCCCTGTTTATGCAGATATCGGGACAGGTTACTTTGATGCAGTTGAAGTTGATACGATGATTTCTCTTTTAAAGGTTATCGATAACCCGCGGCAGGATATTTTTCTCGCCGGAGTCCTCCGATCACCTCTTTTTACATTTAACTTAGATGATTTAGCAATTATTCGGTTCAGTGTCAAGGCCAAAGATATGTATTCTTCCTTAAAGGCATTTGTCGGTTTGGACCATCCTTTGGCGGAAAGGGTGAATATATTTCTTGGCAAATTAGATGACTGGCGCACAAAAGCCCGGCGAGGAAGTTTGGCGGATTTAATTTGGGCTATTTATTGTGAGACAGGATATTATCATTTTGTTGGGACTATGCCGGGAGGAAGCCAACGTCAGGCTAACTTACGTGCATTATATGACAGAGCCCGCCAGTATGAGTCAGGTTCTTACCGGGGCTTGTTCCGCTTTCTTCGTTTTATTGAACGTTTGCAAAGTGGAGGAAGCGATTTGGGTACTGCTCGTGCATTGGGGGAAAATGAAAATGTGGTGCGCATTATGAGTGTACATAAAAGCAAAGGGTTAGAGTTTCCCATTGTTTTTGTGGCCGGTTTGGGCAAACGCTTTAACATGCAGGACCTGAATGGAAATGTATTAATGCATAAGGATCTGGGGTTGGGGCTTAATATTGTGGATACCAATACCCGTGTCATCTATCCTACTTTATCCAAGCAGGCTATCCGCCATAAGTTGGAAATGGAAGCACTGGCAGAGGAGATGAGAATTCTTTATGTAGCATTAACCCGAGCCAAAGAAAAACTTGTTTTGACGGGGTCGTGCCAAAACATGGAAAAATCGTTGCAAAAATGGGCGGAGGCTATATCCTGTGCCGAGTGGTATTTGCCGGATTCATTACTGGCTCAGGACCGGACTTGGCTGGATTGGATCGGTCGGGCTATTATCCGGCATAGGGCAGGAAAACCTCTCAGAGAGAGGGCAGGAGGAGAAGTTGACTGGGAGATTAATACCGGATACGGTAGCAGGGATGAGATTGGGGATTATCCCTGCCAGTGGCAGATAAAAATTTCTTCCCTATCGGAGCTATCAGAAAAAAAGGAAGACTTGGATCTTCCATTAACGGAATTCTGGGAAAGAGTAAAACAAGGTCAGCCGGTGGATGCCCATGGTCAGTGGACTCAAGAAATTGGAAAACGATTAAGTTGGCAGTATCCTTGGAAAAGGGTTTCCGCTTGTGCGGCAAAAACCACGGTGACCGGTCTTCGTCAAGAATTTGAACCTCAAAGCCGGGAAGGCGAAAGTAGAATGTTTGGTGCGGAACACAAAATGCCTTCCTTTCTATTAGAAGAACGAGACCTAAATGCCGCAGAAAAGGGGACCGCATTGCACTTGGTGATGCAGCACCTGGATTTTAGCCGAGTTGATAGTGACTCAGTTATCAGGGAACAAGTAGAGACAATGGTCGTGGAGGAGATAATTACCGCCCGCCAAGCGGATGTTGTTGATGTTTCATCTATTGCCCGTTTTTTCGCTACCCATTTTGGAAAGAGGATCCGAAATGCTACTGATGTAAAAAAGGAATTACCTTTTACTTTAGCCTTGTCGGCTGAGGAAATTTATCCGGATTTTGCCCAAGAAATTGAGGGGGAAGTTGTCCTGGTTCAGGGGGTAATTGATTTGGTTTTCCGGGACAATGACGGTTGGGTAATTGTCGATTATAAGACAGGCAAAGTAAATGATTTTAATTGTGAAAACTTGGCTACCAAGTATCAATCTCAACTGGATCTCTATGCCCGGGCGCTAAGTAATGCCTGGAAATGTACAATAAAGGAAAAATATGTTTATTTTTTCAGCATTGAAAAGCTGATTATGATTCCCTGACAGGCACCAACCAGCCACCACTAAAATAAGATAAAGTGGATGGAGGGGAGTGCCGTGTCTTCATTAAAAAATTTTATTAAAAAGAAGTTTTCCAATTTATTTGGGTGTAGCAAGATATCGACCTTCTTCTGTGAGTTGGATGGCATAGCGTGTTTTTTAGTATTCCTTGCTACTGTCGCTTTGTTTCTTTATGCTATGATTTTCCCTCATTTTTGGATTATTTTTATTTTGTTTTTACTTTTTCTGGCTCTTTTGGCTTTAGTAAGCTAGGTCGTTGTACTGTTTAAGCGGTTACGTACATCGTAGCCGCTTTTTGCGTATAATGAAATATGCGGGGGACATGCTATTAGTGGTTTTCCCATAACATGGAATTATTTAACAGGAGTGGTTCGGTTTGAAACGGGTAGTGGTTATCGGAGGAGGCTGGGCAGGCTGTGCCGCTGCAGTAGCAGCCAAAAAAGCCGGGGCAGATAAAGTGATTCTTTTAGAAAGGTGCGACATGCTCTTGGGTACTGGTCTGGTGGGAGGTATTATGCAAAATAATGGACGTTTTACTGCCCAAGAGGAGATGACAGCCATGGGCGGCGGTGATCTTTTTGGGCTGATAAATAGTGTCTCCCGACACCATAATGTGGATTTTCCCGGACATAAACATGCTTCCCTTTATGATGTAACAAAAATTGAACCGACGGTGCGCAGTTTTCTAAAATCCCTTGGGATTGAGATTCAGGATAGGACCCGAGTGGTTGACATCAAGCAGGAAGGGAAAGTTTCCCTAAAGGCAATGATCACAGAGGGTGAAAGGGAAATTGCTGGAGATGTTTTTATTGAGACTACTGGAACTGCCGGCCCTCAGGGAAACTGTGCCCGTTTTGGCAATGGATGTGCGATGTGCATTTATCGCTGTCCCACCTTTGGACCTCGTACCAGCATTGCGGGTAAAATGGGGGTGGAAGAGAAATATGGTCGTAAAGATGATGGTACGGCGGGGGCAATGAGTGGTTCTTGTAAAATTCATAAGGAATCTTTAAGTCCTAAGATTGTTGCGGAACTGGAGAAAAAAGGAGTAGTAGTGGTACCTGTGCCGGATAGACTGGGAAAAGGGGACAAAATGCTTAAAGCAAAAGCTTGCCAGCAGTATGCATTAGAGGAGTATAGTCGGAACCTTGTGCTTCTGGATACCGGGCATGCTAAATTAATGGCACCTTTTTTCCCGCTAGAATTATTACGACAGGTTCCCGGATTTGAAAACGCTTCTTTTGTTGATCCCTATAGCGGAGGGGTTGGGAATTCCATCCGCTTCCTTACCATGTCGCCGACGAACCCCAATATGAAAACCAAGGGAGTAGAGAATCTCTTTTGTGCCGGCGAAAAAGCAGGTCCTTTTGTTGGTCACACCGAGGCAATTGTTACCGGGACATTAGCCGGACATAACTCTGTACGATTTTTAGAGGGACGGAATCTAGTCCAATTACCTAATAGTTTAGCTTGCGGTGATATAATTTCCCAGGTCACAGCTGCCATGGAAGAAGAAAAAGGTCCAAATCGAAAATTTACTTTCTCCGGGGCACAGTATTTCCAACATATGAAGGAGCAGAGGCTTTATACTGTTGATGTTGATGAGATAAGAAGAAGGGTTGAGTCCTGCCAATTGACAGATGTATTTAGTGGGGGTCCAATTGTTTCCTGAGTTATTTTTTCGGGTTTCGGCACCTGGTATTTATATCCAGACGGTGGTATAATAATAAAAAAATGGGAGGTGTGAAAACATTGAAAATTGGCTTTGAAGGACAATCTTGTGTATATATTGAAGGAAGTAAAAAAATAATTATTGATCCATTTTTAACAGGAAATCCAAAGGCCACAAAAAGCCCTGAAGACATTACAGCCGATTATATTTTGGTGTCCCATGGTCACGGTGACCATCTGGGAGACACGATAGCCATTGCCAAAAGGACCAAAGCACAAGTAATTGCGCCTTTTGAATTAGCTACTTTTTGTGGAAACCAAGGGGTTAATGCCCATGCTATGCATATCGGCGGATCCCATCAATTTGACGGTGTAAAAATCAAACTCACTCCTGCATGGCACGGATCAGCCTTGGTCAATGAGGAAGGGATTGCATATACCGGCAACCCTTGTGGCTTTCTTATCTGGTTGGATGGTAAATGTCTCTATCACACCGGTGATACCGGTTTGTTTAGCGATATGAGGGAGGTTATCGGTCGGTTTAATCAGATTGATATTGCTTTTTTGCCCATTGGAGATAATTATACAATGGGGCCGGAGGATGCGTTAATTGCTGCCGAGTGGTTGAAGGCAGAAACAGTAATTCCCATCCACTATAATACTTGGCCGTTAATTGAGCAGGATCCGGAATTATTTAAACAACAGGTGGAACAAAAGACAGAAAGCAAATGCATAATCATAAACCCGGGGCAAAGCAAAGAGTTTTAATCGTTTAATAATTTAAGCGCGATGTACTCGCGCTTTTTCTATATATGAAGATAGGTTTAGGCTTTCACTAATAATCATGTACTTATTAATTTACATTTTTGTTTAAAAATTCTATAATAATGATATTAATCAAATACCGGGAGGGAAAGAAATGATTAGATCTTTTGTTTTAGAGAATAATATAAAGTATGAGATTGACCCTGAAACAAGAGAGTTAAAAAAAGTTGGCCAAACCGAGAAGGATAAATTTAGAACATTAATTGTAGAAGAAATTATTGATTTAGAAATAGGCAAAGAGCCAAAAATTATGGTGACAGTAATAGACAAGGGATATGAGGACCATCCGTATATGTCCCGGTTTTATCCCTTTGACAAAGTAGTATCTATTGAACGTGAATAATAACGACGACAGTCCTTTTGTATTTTCAGATAAAATGTGGTTGTTCCAATTCCAGGTAAAGATAACCGGCAGGAAACCCTTCTGAATCCCATTCAAGAATCCTTCCGGTATGGACCTGGTTTATTTTTTTCCCCTCAGGGCGAAAACGATCTGCACAGTAAATAACTTTTCCCATATTAATAAGCTCCTTTTTTTGTTTTCTAAGAGTATTATTTGTTATTTTAAAGGAAAAAATTTTGGTAAAAGTAGTTACCCTTTTTCCTGAACTACTTTTCTACTTTTGGGACACAATAATTTAAGGATCGGTACAAGAAATGTTGTCAATCTTATTGGAGGTGCTGGATAGTGTCAAATATTAAATGCTTGGTGGAAGAATGTAAATTTAACAAAAATCGAAAATGTCAAGCGGAAAGCATTGAGGTTCGCTCCAACGGAAGTATGTCGGTAGACAATTCAGAAGGAACAGCATGTGATACTTTTACAAAGTTAGAGTAATAATTTAAGCAGGTAGAGGAAATGACCTCTGCCTTTTTTCTAAAAAAATTTAAATATTTTCGAAGGAGATTAATTGTCGTTCATAAGAAGTTTGCATACCGGCAGGTTTTCTAAACCATACTACTAAAAGAAAGCAGATTGATTGATAGGAGGGAATATGATTGGAACCGTCTATCCATGATTTTTTAGCTAAATCTTTACTTAACGAACAGGAATTAGTACGGGATTATCAAAGATTTGCCCAAAAAATAGACGATGCGGAAATTGCGGAAAGTTTTCGGCACTGGGCAGAAGAAGACGGCTTGCGGGCCCACAAAATTGAAAGTTTTTTGCATCGAATTAAAGGCAAAGAAAATTAAAACCCGGAATGGGTTTTAATTTTTTGGAGGGATAATATGTTTTTTGGATGTCCGCTTTGCAATGGAGTTGACTCCCCGGGAATTTGCCCTAATTGTGGTGTTTTGATGGAGGATTTAGGTGTTCTCGAAAATTTTTTTGGCCCTTATGATCCTTATGAAGACGAAAGTGATGGTTCCTGTGTACATTTAATTTGCTGCCCTAATTGTCATTACGATTTTCGACAGAAAGTACAATATCACCACTCTTTACTGGCCAATAATTACCATAATAACAAAAAAAAATAGGGACAAAATATAACAGTAGCCGACAAATATAAATAAGAGGTGAAAAATTAATGAGAGTTGAAAAAAGTGGTAATCCAATAGGTCGAGTAAAGTGTGTAGTTAATTCATGTCACTATTATGAAAATGGTGACCTGTGCAGCGCATCACAAATTGAAATTCAGCCTCGTGATGCCCGAAACACTGAAGAAACCGACTGTGCTACTTTCTCACCTAAAAGTTAATAACTTTTAAAGGAGGACACTATTCATGACTCAGCAGCTGTCGCAAAAAGATGTGATGTATATTACAGACCATCTGGAAATAGAACAGCAACAAGTGCAGAGTTTTACTGATGCTGCCAATGAATGTACAGATCCCCAGGCAAAGCAAATTTTTCAAGATATTGCAAATATGCATCAGAGGCATTTTGATACCTTGAAACGTCACTTGGGCGGGCAGATGATGTCTTAAAAGGAGGATTGACCTGATGCCGAATAAAGATAAGGATATAGCTCATGATCGTCTTATCCACCAAAAATATCTTGCGGCTTCCTATACAACAATGGCTACGGAAGCTAGTAATGATACCTTATTAAGTGATGTTATGAAAATTTGCCAGGAAGAAATTCAAGCTAACCATCAGATTTTTAATTTGATGAATCAAAGAGGCTGGTATCAGATCCAGGCTGCGGATCAGACCCAAATATCTCAAGCCCAAAGCCAGATACAACAGATGCAAATGCAATAGAAAAAAATCGCAACTCCGGTTGCGATTTTTTCTTATTGTATAGAGAAAACCACCTGCTTTGCAGGTGGTTCCAAAAAGCTTTAGCTATGAACAGAAAAAACTACCCCCATTTGATAAAATAGTGTAGGTTTCGCCAACCGCACTAGCACAAAGGAGGTAGTT